>DAITMB010000082.1:0-22818 GCA_036835375.1 Bacteroidota bacterium | reverse complement strand
AACATGGCTGTGATGCTCACGAATGCCATGCAGGAAATCAACTGTTTCCGGGTGCTGGAAATGTCACAAAACCTCGGGGAGGCCGAGGCCGAAGGTTATGCCCGGCAGAACAACGCCCAGCTTCTCATCAAGGGAGATATCACGGAGTTTACAGTAGCAAGCCAAACTTTCGGAATAGCAGGCGTGAGGACCACCCGCGAAACAGTCAAGCTGGGATTTGTTCTCAAGATTGTGAACCCTGCAACCCGGGACATCCTTTGGTCTAAATCGGTGAATGTGGAAGGGCAATCGGGAGTTGGCTTTGATGCTTTCAGGGTGCCGTATCTGCGAACCCTCGTGGTTGCGGAAAATTTGAAAAACAACCCTGCCATTGCCAATGCCCTGGAGCAGGGTATTCTGGAGGCGATGCAACTGATTGTCAACTTTGCCGACGGCAGCGACGGCAGTGCAGCTACCACCACACGCCTGCAGGTTAAAGGCACCGACTACGGCGGCATGATGCGGATGGTCGCGATGGTGAAGACCCTTCCTGGGGTATCCAATGTTGAGCCGACCTTCAGCAATGGCGTGGCCAATCTCCAGATCAAGCACCAGGGTGATTCCCAGTCGCTGATGGGTGGACTGTATGACAAAATCTCCCGGACCCATGAGGTGGAGGGAGTTGAGCAGGGCTTGATTACGCTGAGGGCGAAGTAGCCTGCGCTAATCTTTCTCTTCTCCTGATCCAGATCATCTCTTTCCCAGGAATGAAAGATTTGGATGTTTTTCAAATGCCAACCCGGCAACTGAAGTCTCCTGTTCGCCGCGGCTTCAGGTGGTTTTCAGATATACAGACTTTTTCCAAACCCGTTTTTCACTTTTTATCGAAAAGCAATGAACTGCATGGTTTTCTTTTTTGTCTATCTGCAACGAATTGGTTGTTTCGCCCTGCTCCTCCTTGCGAGTCAGATGCTGAGCGCACAAGCCATTCAAACGGTCATTTTTGAAGACGACTTCAATACCGGAGCCTTTCACTCCGATTGGATTCTTCGGCCATCCATGACAGGAAGCAATGGCGTGGTAGAATTAGTAGCAGATGAAGGAATTGGCGGTGCTGGTGATTTTGCCGTTGTCCTGGGAAAAAGTGCATGGACCGGCGGTTTTGCCACAAACGCTTTGGACCTGCCCATAGACCTTTCCAACTACCCCAATGTAGAAATGACTTTTTGGATTAGGGATTATCAGGATGTTACCAATGCCAACGACGGACTATATTTCAGCGACAACGGAGGTGCAAGTTTCAAAAAAATCCTAGCCTTTGATCCCTCCGTTTGGTGTGATTATTATGGCAAATTCCCTCCGATTCAACTTAGCAAACTTGCCAACGACGCAGGTTTGAATCCTGTCAGTTCCCAGGCCGTTATTCGCTTTCAGCAGCAGGGCGAAAATCCGACATGGTCTGATGGAACTCGTCTGGACGAGATCAAGGTATATGTACCTGATTTGGTATATGTACCAGTTAGGCCGAACCAGCCGTTTGTTGAAGACTTTGAAACGCTGTCGCTTCGCAATATGTGGGCTACACGCAACTCCTTTCAGACCACTGTGATCCAGACTGGTGATCCCCTTTACCGGCCCTCCAATTGGATAGAGCCCATCAGCGGAGCTGGGGTTAACGGGAGCCATGGGCTGCTGTTGGGAAAAAGATGCCACGATGGAGGATCAGTTCAGTCTGTGGATCTGCATCTGGATCTTCAGGAAAACGCTCAAGTGGAGCTGACATTCATGATTTACTCTGGAAATGATATTACCCAGATTGATGACGGCATTTATTTCAGCAACGACGGGGGAGCATCGTTTGTGAAAATAATTGACTGGGAGCCTTCCCAATGGTGCAGCAATCAGTATGATCGCTTCCCGCCATTCGACATCGACGAACTGGTAAAAGATGCAGGACTGAGCCTGACAAATCAGTCTATCATCCGCTTTCAGCAGCGCTCAGACTTTGCTTCTCACATTGAAGCCTTTTATCTTGATGATATTAAAGTTTCGGTGTCAAAGCTGGCGTATGCTCAGCTTCCTTTTTCGGAAACCTTTGAAACAGGCAGCTTCCGAAATATGTGGGAATGGTCTTTTGCTGACAAAACTACCCAGATCAATACGGGTGTTCCCACCACACGCCCATCTAACGTGGTAGAGGTTCGAAACGGAATTGGACGGCAGTCTTCCTACGCCGCCATTCTGGGAAAAAACTGTTACGATGGCTTTGCAACCAATGCCTTGGATCTTTTACTCAATTTGGAAAATCAGGACAATGTCGTGATGAACTTTTTCATGAAAGATTACGGTGACATCACTCATCTGGACGACGGTCTATACATGAGCGACGACGGGGGCAGGACTTTTGTTAAAGTACGGGCCTTCGATTTCTCCAATATCCAAGACGTCTACGCAGACTATACTTTTCACATCTCAGACTCGCTGCAAAAGTTTGGCTTGAGTGCAACAGATTCTTTTGTTGTTCGCTTCCAGCAGCATGGAGAAACCCCAACATGGAGATCAGGCTTTTCCATCGACGACGTCTCCGTCACCGGCACCCCCACTACCAGCATCGCCCGCCCGAAAGTGAGCCTGCTGGAGGCTTACCCCAACCCCACCTACGACCTTCTCACCGTTTCCCTGCCCGAGGCCCGAAAGGTTGAGCTGGCGCTCTACGACCTTCATGGCCGCCGGTTGGAAATTACCTGTTCCCGGCAGGGCCAGGAAGCCCGCCTCGACCTGAGCGCTTTGCCCGCAGGGCTGTACCAGTTGCAGGTGATGGCCGACCAGACGCCTTATCGCCTGCCAGTGGTGAAAATGTAGCCCCTGGAAAGCCTCTGTTCTTCAAGTTGAATCACAGCTCCGGTGCCGGGCAGCATAATCGCCCGGCACCCCTGATCATCCTACCTGCAAAGTCCTCCTTTTTCAAATCACCAACCCATGGCTTCTCGCATCGAACAAGTAGCCCAAAAGTGGCTCAGCGGATTTCTGTTCCCTTTCCGGCAGCCCGACTGGCTCGAAAAAATGTGGCTCGTTGCAGCCATTGGATTTGTGCTCACGCCCTTTGTCCAGGTAATTGCCCTTCAGGGGTGGAGGGTGGAATTGATCCGGCGAATTGCGGTGGGAGAACCGAGAGTTCTGCCGCCCGCAGGGCTAAGTGCTGTTTTTCGCTATTTCGGGCATGGCATCAAACTGTGGTTCATTGCGGGGGTGTATATCGCGATTCCTTGGATCATTCTGAGGCTCCTTGGTGCACATCCATTTGCCCTGATCTATGAAGGCGTTTCCAGCATCGGCGGGCATGTGTGGAACAGCATCTGGGGCAAGCCTAATGCTGAGACATTCTCAGTTGTGCTATGGGCTCAGTTCTGGAACGTTGTCAGGGCAATTCTGTACAATGCGGCCTGGCTTGCATTTTACTACCCATATTACAAAACCGCCAGCCTGCGCTACGCTTTGACCGGGAAAATGCGGAGATCACACTGGCAGATCCGGGCAAACATTGCCTACATGCTCAGAGGTCTCAACTTCCTTTCGCTGCTGAGCCTGATCTGGCAACTCATCATGGACAAACTGGCGCTCATTTTTCTCACCTTCCTACTGTCCCTGATCCTGACCCCATTTTTCACCCTGCTGATCGTGCCAATTCTCTTCTACGCCAATTACTGGACATCGGGGTATGACCAAGGGCACAAAGGGAAAAGCATGGTTGAGCAGGAATACCCTCATCTTCAGGTGGTTTCATCTCCCCCGACTTCGTAATCGAAATCCGCTCCGAAACCGACGACCTGGAACGCCTGCAGGATAAGATGCTGGAGTATCAGGCTAACGGCGTGCGCCTTGGCTGGCTGATCGACCCTCAGCATCAGCAGGTGTTCATCTATCGCGCCGACGGCAGCACCGCCCGTATCGGCAATTTCCAGACACCGCTCTCCGGCGAGGATGTGCTGGTTGGCTTTGAGCTGCGGCTGTGGGAGTTGTGGGAGGGGTGAAGGGTGGATATGAATCCATCAGTCAGAAATCTGAAATCCGTATTTACCTGAGATATTGGCAAAAAGAATCGTATCGTCTTGCAGCAAACAAAGGATTGACCCGCGTTGCTCAATCAAACAAGCGATACTGCCCATCCTGTGGCGGTGGCACTGATCCCTTCATGGTTCGGCCTCCGTACCGCCAACTGTCCCGGTTTTCTTTTTCAAGAAGATCGGAGAGCGATTCCTCAGGCTCAAAACCTTTTTCCGCTTCCTGAGCAAGCTGACTCAACTTCCGGATGGCTTTCTGCTTGTCGCTTTGGCCTATTTTGGCCAGGTCAAGGGCTTTGCGCAACGTTTCAATGGTCTCGTCATACACCCGCACAGGCACAGGAAAGGGACGCCCGCCTTTGCTTCCGTGGGCGAAGGTAAAGCGCGCCGGATCGCTGAACCGGGAGGGCGTGCCGTGAATTACCTCACTCACCAGGGTAAGCGATTGCAGGGTGCGAGGACCTAGGCCCCTGAGCAGTAGCAGGTCTTCGAAGGTTTCTGCTGGGCTGGCCTGCGCCAGGTGCAGGATGCTGCTCAAGCGTTTGAGATCCACATCGGTGGCTTTTATGAGACTATTCCGGGGCAAAACCATTTTCCTGACATCTTTCAGGGTAGTGTCGGGTTGCTCGCGTGCGAGGTTAAGAATACCCGATCGGGTTTTGTCGGCTTCCCGTGCCGTGAGGTTGAGGATGTCGCCCTGGTTGTCGCCACAAACGGCAGTATGAGGCTCTTCCACGAAGGATGTTAACCCCTGCGACTGCCAGTGGTAGCGCCGCGCCCGCTGGTGAGGCCCGTCCATCCCCTGCTGAATCACCGTCCAATCGCCTTTCCCACTCAGGAGAAAGCTGTGCAGGTACAACTGAAAGCCATCCTGCACAGCGGTGTTGTCAACTTTGGCTACCAGTTTGCTGCTGCGTGCCAACGCATGACCATCCAGCCCTGTGGCATCGCCGATCCGAAGCAGTTCGTCAGGTGTTTGAAGTGACTCTTTGCCCTTGCCGCCACAGATGTACAGATCCAGGCTTGAACCATGCGGACCAATGCCTTCTTTCAATGCACGCAACACTGCGGTGGTGACCCCGGATGAGTTCCAGTCCATGCCGATCACCGCCCCAAAGCTTTGAAACCAAAAAGGATCAGACATCCGACTCAAAAAGGCCTGGTGGCCATATTCGACCAAAATGGCCTCGACAACAGCCAGGCTGAGTTGTTTCATGCGGCTGAACAACCAGGGTGGAATCCCGCCGCCCATTAAGGTTAAATCAGCAGAACCAGAGGACTTCATGTGGAAACCGTTGGATTAGGGTTGTTTGGGCCCGGTGCTTCGCTTTTCGCAGGCAGATCAGTGGGCGGTTGTGGAAGAGCTCCGGCTTGCACCGGATGCCGGCGATGGCTTCATCGAAGGGGCTCATTCCCCATTTTCAAAGCCTGGTTGATGAATTGAACCAGGCGATGCCCAGACCGAAGGTCACTGGCTACCTGTACAGCCAGGTTTGGGTCCTGCAATTCCTCCACCGACAAGGGTTTAATCAGGTAGTAGCCCTTCCGCTTGAGCCACTCAATGGCCGGGCTCTCTGCATCGAAACCTTTGGGCGGACGGCTCAATATCTCATTAGACTTCACCTCTCCGAAGGTTGTTTTCAGCTCCGGATCCTCCACGATGGAGCACCATTCGTTGTAATGCAGCTCAATCTGAGGCCGGATGTGGTTGAGCGTTTCGTTGTCGGGCATATACAACCCCGCTCCGAGGAAGCTCTCCCGGGGCGAAACACTCAGGTAGTAGCCCGCCAACGGACCAGATTTGCCGCCCGCACTGAGAGAGGTGAAAAAGTGCGAATTATAGGGAGTTTTGTCTTTCGAGAAGCGGATGTCGCGGTTAATGCGCATCATGGTTTTCTTAGGATCCAGGCTGGCTGCGGCGAGGCCCTCGTCGAATTGCTCGATCTCCCGGATCAGGGCCGCGGACAGGTCCAGGAAGTTTTTCTTCGCGGCTTCGTAGCGTTTGCGGTTTTCGTCGAACCAGTCTTTGTGGTTGTTCAGGCTGAGGTCTGAAAGAAAGGCGAGGGTTTCAGAGGTGATCATAGAAAAGGGATGAAAAGAGAAACGATGGGTGACAGGCAGTCATGGACATGTTGGGGAAGGGGCGAACAATCAGGTTGCCATCCCCCGGGTGAGGATGGAAGCAAAGGTTTCGATCATGGCTTCGGTGTTAATGAAGTGATGGTCCTGAAGCAGCCGTTGTTTGGTATCCACAAACTCTACCACAGCCACACAGGAAGCCCACACGATGTAGTGAACCATCGACGGGTCGTATTCCGCTTTGATCTCTCCCCGGGCTTGCCCGCGTTCGATCAGCGACTGGGTAAATTGTTGCAGTTCCTGGCTCAGCCGCAGGTAGCCACTCGTGTCGATGTCGAAAGCCGGGCGTTCCATGTAGGAGATCAACGCGAAGTAGTGCGGATGATGGCGGTAAAATTGGTAGCAAGCCCGGCAGAGTGCCTGAAACTGGGCAATCGACTCCGTTTCGCGGTTGACGGCTTCTTCAAAATAGGTCTGCATCGAGTGCAGTGCCCTGACCACCACCTCGGCCAGCATTTCATCTTTGTTGTGGTAGTACTGATAAATGGTGCCTTTGGCAATGCCCGCCCTCGCCGACACCTGCTCCACGGTAAAGGCTTCCAATCCCACCTCCACCAACACCTGGTCGGCGGCGGCAATGATCTGCTCCTTTCGGGCTTCAGGGGTGGCTCTTTTTCCCGGCATACGTTATTGACTAGTGGTCAATAACAAGACCTGCGCAAGGGCAAAATGTTTAAAAATATTCACTTCGCCACCTCCTCCACCACCCCTACTTCCGTGCCCACAAACACGATGACCCAGGCGCGGAGGTCGGGCATATCGCGCAGCAGCTTGCTTTGGAGGTAGCCCTGCATCTGGTTGCGGGCTTCGGCTGCGACCTGTTCGAGGCGGTCAGCCTCCTTTTTCCTGAGGTATTTCAACTCAAAGACGAATTGGTGCGGAGCCGGAAAAGGTTCCCGCCGCCGGAGCAGCAGGTCCACATAGCCGGGAAACACCTCCTGCTCGGGCTGGATGAGGTAGATCTGGGAGCTGTGAAGGTAGCTGATGAAGATAGCCTTCAAGCTCGCCTCATTGAACTGGATAAAATCGCGGCTGGAGAGTTGCCCGAGGGTTTCGGCCACGAGGTTGCACAAAGGCTGTGGATTGTTGTGCTCGGCCAGGGCCAGAATGGTATCCTGCACGGCCAGTTCTTCGGGGACGCGATCGAGGCGAAGGTTGATCAGATCGCGGAAATAAGCATAATATAACCCTTCGATGACCTTGTTGGGGATGCGAAGGCGGGGAATGCCCAGCTGGTTGCCACCGATGGTAAGCAGCCCCATGTAGTAGAGCAGGCTCAGGAAATCGACATCGGTGAAGGTTTTGAGAAAACTGAACTCCTGGGTGATGGGGCTCACGATCTGGCCCTCGTCGAGCAGCTTCTGGAGCAATTGGAAATGCTGGGTCTCGCGCCCCTTGAGCCGGAAAAGCTGCCGGATGCGCCCATAGTCCGAGGCGATGTTGGTGTCGAGCATATTGCCCGGCGAGTGCCCACGTTGCTGATACTGAGAGAGATAGTACAGGACCATGTCGGGGTTGTACAGAGTCCGTGGGGCGCTTTCTTCGAACCGGTAGCCATTGTACCAGCTTCGAAGCAGTTCGATCCGGTCTTCCTGCTTTTCCCCCAGACGACCAAGCAGCGCCTCCACTTCATCTTCCCGGAAGCCCATGAGGTCGTGCAGGACCGGGCTGCGGCTGAAGTGCGCGCCGATGTTGAAGCCCGAGGTCAGGCTGTCGAGCGTCACGGGCGAGACCCCGGTCATGAAGATGCGCTCCACCGTGCCCTGTCCGGTAGCGGTTTTGATGGTTTCGTAGAACTTGCGCACATAGCCCGTGCCCGTCACGATCTCCTCAAAATGGTGCAGATCCCTGCCAATCAGTTCGTTGGTGAAATGGTCGTACTCGTCAATGAGCAGGTAGATGCGATGCTGTGTATCCGCTTTGCGAACCGCCAAAAAGAGATTGTCCAGCAGTTCCTTGGCATCATCCCCTTCCATAACCGCCTTTTCATCGGGTTCATCCAGTTCCTGGGCATACTTGTGCAGAAAGTCTGCAATCCCTTGCCTGACGTTTTGGATGAATCCTCTTCGGGTCTTCTCCCTGTTGCTGGTTTCAATCCGCGAAAAGTCAAACTTCAGGACCAGATAGCTGTTGGCCAGCGGGGTTGGTTGCTCACCGGCGGTCAGGCCCTTAAACAGCCAGTCAAAGTCTCCGGCATGTTCCAGCCCGTAGTAGTGCGCCAGCGTTGAGAGCCAGAGGCTTTTGCCGAAACGCCGGGGCCGCAGGAAGATCACGTATCGTTCACCGAGGCTTTCAAGCACAGGAAGGTAGCCCGTCCGGTCCTGGTAGTGGTAGCCGTCGCGCCGCAGAGAGGCAAAGTCGCTGATGCCGTAGGGGAGTTTCATCGGAGGTAAAGATAGGCATTTGCCTTCACTTCGCCACCTCCTCCACCACCCCCACTTCCGTGCCCACAAACACGATGACCCAGGCGCGGAGGTCGGGCATATCGCGCAGCAGCTTGCTTTGGAGGTAGCCCTGCATCTGGGTGCGGGCTTCGGCTGCGACCTGGTCGAGGCGGTCGGCCTCCTTTTTCCTGAGGTACTTCAGCTCGAACACGAATTGATGCGGAGCCGGAAAAGGTTCCCGCCGCCGGAGGAGCAGGTCCACATAGCCGGGAAACACCTCCTGTTCGGGCTGGATGAGGTAGAGCTGTGAACTGTGAAGGTAGCTGATGAAGATAGCCTTCAGGCTCGCCTCATTGAACTGGATAAAATCGCGGCTGGAGAGTTGCCGGAGAGTGTCGCAGACAAGGTCGTTGAGCGGGCGGAGGTCGTTGTGGCGGGCCATCGTGCGCACAGCGGCCTGTAAATCAAGCGGGCTCGGAACCTCCTCTAGTTGTTCGCGCAGCAGTTCAGTGAAATACTGGTAGTACAACTGTTCGATGACCTTGTTGGGAATACCCAGTATTACCTCGCCCAGGTCTTGTCCCTTGATCGTGAGCAGCCCCATGTAGTAGAGCAGGCTCAGGAAATCGACATCGGTGAAGGTTTTGAGAAAACTGAACTCCTGGGTGATGGGGCTCACGATCTGGCCCTCGTCGAGCAGCTTCTGGAGCAATTGGAAATGCTGGGTCTCGCGCCCCTTGAGCCGGAAAAGCTGCCGGATGCGCCCATAGTCCGAGGCGATGTTGGTGTCGAGCATATTGCCCGGCGAGTGCCCACGTTGCTGATACTGAGAGAGATAGTACAGGACCATGTCGGGGTTGTACAGAGTCCGTGGGGCGCTTTCTTCGAACCGGTAGCCATTGTACCAGCTTCGAAGCAGTTCGATCCGGTCTTCCTGCTTTTCCCCCAGACGACCAAGCAGCGCCTCCACTTCATCTTCCCGGAAGCCCATGAGGTCGTGCAGGACCGGGCTGCGGCTGAAGTGCGCGCCGATGTTGAAGCCCGAGGTCAGGCTGTCGAGCGTCACGGGCGAGACCCCGGTCATGAAGATGCGCTCCACCGTGCCCTGTCCGGTAGCGGTTTTGATGGTTTCGTAGAACTTGCGCACATAGCCCGTGCCCGTCACCATCTCCTCAAAATCACATCCAAGCCTTATCTTTCGGGCAGCAATTGACCCTTGGCCATTCAACCAATCTATCCGCTTATGCCCGACATTTCTGCGTTCGCGCTGCTGTGCTTTTCCTCTTTTTTCACGCTGCTCAATCCCTTGGGCGTCATGCCCATCTTCCTCACGATGACGGGCGACCTGAGCGACTCGGCTCGCCGAAACACCGCAACCAAAGCAGTGATCGTAGCACTGATTTCGCTGCTGCTTTTTGCAATGACAGGCCAAGTGATCTTTCAGTTTTTTGGCATTTCTGTCAATGGCTTACGCGTCGTGGGTGGCATCATTTTCTTCAGTATCGGGATGGACATGCTCAACGCCCGTCTGGTCAAATTCAAAGTGGCTGAAGATGACGTGAGGTCTTATGTCGATGATATCTCCATTACACCGCTTGCCATTCCCATGATCTGCGGCCCGGGTGCCATCACCAACGCGATCGTGCTGATGGAAGATGCCGACTCGGGCCTGAAAATCGGCGTCCTCTTTGCGGCCATCGCAGTGAACTGCCTGCTCATGTGGCTGGCCCTGGCTGGCTCGGGTCCCATCATGAAGACCCTGGGTGATACCGGGAGCAAGGTGATGATGCGGCTCATGGGCTTGATCGTGATGGTGATCGCCGTAGAATTTTTCGTCAGTGGACTGAAGCCCATCATTCGAGATATCTTCATGGTCGGAGTGGGAGCTTGAAGGAAAAGAGGGTCAATGCGGGTGAGAATCTTCTCCATCACGCCTGATTTCGCTGATAAAATCAAAAAAATTAAAGAAAGCGAGGAAAGCTGGTTCGAAATGTTGAGAAATTGATTCTCTCGGTGTAATTTTTAAGCGATTAGGAACGCGCTTTCATTCTTTTTACTTATGACTACTACTCCAACAGAACCCCTCACCAATACTTCCCACTCCAGCCCTTCCCACAACATGCAAAATGGACAACACGGACATTCCGACAAGAAAAATGCGCTCTTGGTGGAAGTCGCATGGGAAGTAGCTAACCAAGTAGGTGGCATTTACACTGTGATTCGGTCCAAAGTTCCTTCCATGAAGGCCCACTGGGGAGATCGCTATTTGCTCATCGGGCCTTCAGTACATCCGAATGTGAACACCGTATTTGAAGACTTGGAGCCAGAAGATGATGCCTATGGCCGGGCCGTGCGCAAAATGCGCGAGATGGGATTTGAGGTCCGCTATGGAGAATGGCTCACCAGTGGTAGGCCCCGCGTGGTGCTTTTCAACCCTTATTCGGTGTATGATCGACTCGGCGAAATTAAGTACCTCCTTTGGGAACATCACTACATTTCTACGCAAGGTGGCGATGATTTGACCAATCAAGTGGTCGCATTTGGCTGGTTGATCAAGGTGTTTCTCACCCGTTTGGCGGAGCCGGATGTGAATCAACAGCCCGTCATCGCTCACATTCATGAGTGGATGGCTGCCACGGCCATTCCGGAGATTCGTAGAGACAATCTGCCCATTCGCACGATCTTCACCACCCATGCTACCATGCTGGGCCGCTACCTCGCAATGAATGACCCGGGCTTCAATGACAATCTCCCTTTTTACAATTGGGAGGCGGAGGCGAAAAAGTTCAACATTGAGACGCGGGTCAAAATTGAGCGAGCTGCCGCCCACGGTGCCCACGTGTTTACGACTGTGAGTGACGTGACCGCCTATGAATGTCTCCACCTTATCGGCAGAAAGCCCGAAATCATCTTGCCCAATGGCTTGAATGTGGACAGATTTCAGGTGGACCATGAGATTCAAAATCAGCACCAGCGCGCCAAAGATCAGATCCACACTTTCGTGATGGGGCACTTTTTCCAAAGCTATTTTTTCGATTTGGAAAAGACACTCTACTTCTTCACATCGGGTCGCTACGAGTATCGAAACAAAGGCTATGACCTCACCTTAGAAGCCCTCGCCCGCCTCAATTGGCGAATGAAGCAGCACGACCTTGACACGACAGTGGTGATGTTTTTTGTAACAAAAAAGCCATACCACAGCATCAATCCTCAAGTGCTGGAAGCCCGTGCCACACTTAATACCATTCGACAAACGACTGAGACCATTCAGCGACAAGTTGGCGATCGGTTGTTTCACAGCTTGTATTCCAGCGACTCAGGTAAATTCCCACAACTGACTGACTTTGTGGACGACAACCTGAAAATCAAACTTCGTCGTACCGTTCAAAACTGGAAAACCCGCAATCTTCCCTATGTTGTGACCCACAACCTGTATGACGACGGCACAGACGAGGTCCTCGGATTTCTGCGAAGCGCCAATTTGCTCAATCACAAATCCGATAAAGTCAAAGTCGTGTACCACCCGGACTTTATCTCTGGTACTTCTCCGCTGTGGCGGATGGAATACGAGGAGTTTGTTCGAGGAACCCATCTTGGCATCTTCCCGAGCTATTATGAGCCGTGGGGCTACACACCACTGGAATGCATGGTGTCCGGTGTCCCCTCCATCACCAGCGACCTCGCCGGCTTTGGGGACTACATGGCTGGAGCGATTCCAGATCACGAAGACATCGGTATGTACTTGGTCAATCGTCGGTATAAAAGTTTTGACGAAGCGGCCAATCAACTTGCCGATCAATTGTTCAGCTTTGTGAAGAAAACCCGCGCCGAACGCATCGGACAGCGCTATCGCCTGGCGGATGCCTCCGAAAATTTCGACTGGAAAGTACTCACCGACCACTACGAAAAGGCCTATGACCTTGTCCTTTCTGCCAATCCTTAACCAATTTCTCACCTGACTTTTCGCCCTACCACCTCATGTCCGAAGAATCATCTAAAGCGCTCCGCGTGCTCATGCTGGGCTGGGAAGATCCCGACCACATTCAAGGGGGATTGGGCGTGGCCAGCTCTGCCTTGGCAGAAGCCCTGGCCAGCCATGTGGATTTGACGTACTGGTTTCCTTCTTTTCAACGTGGAGAAGCCAGTGGAGATGGATTTCGTGCTTTGCGCATTCCCGTGCCCCTCCCTAGCTATGGCTTGGGACTTGATCACCTGGGGGAAGATCTCCGTCGCGCTTGGGACATTTATACCCGCACCGTGATTGAGGAGGGCCTGCGCACCCAGCCCGACCTCATCCATGCGCACGATTGGATGACCTTTCCTGCAGCTGGCACCCTCGCGAAAGCGCTGGATATTCCGCTCGTCTATCACGTACACTCGCTCGCGAGCGACCGGGAAGCATTGCCCAGCGGCACAGCATGGAGCACAGAACAAGAGTGGCTGCCAAGGGCAGACCTCATCCTCACCGTCAGCAACTACAGCTCCGCTGAACTCGTTGACCGCCTTCAGATCGATCCCGATAGAATCCATGTCCTTCGGCATGGTGTTCCCGCCATCCATCCATATCGCAGCAAAAAGCCCTTTTCGGGGCATCTGGTCGTGTTTTTAGGCCGAATGACTTGGCAAAAAGGGCCACAACATTTCCTCAACATGGCCTTTGCGCTTCACGAGCAGCAACCCGAAACCCGCTTTGTGATGGCGGGTGATGGCGATCTTTGGGGAGACATCCTTCGGCAAATCGCCCGCTCTCGGCGCGGTTTGCGCATCCAAGCACCGGGAATGCTTAGTCGCGACGAGACGTATGACTTGCTGAGCATGGCTGACTTGCTGGTCATGACCTCAGAGTCAGAACCGCTTGGGCTGGTCGCACTGGAGGCCACCCACTTTGGCGTGCCCGTGATCCTGCCGCCGCGTTGCGGTGCTACAGAGTTGCTTCCTGAAGCAGTTGTGGTCGATCCTCATGATGCTACCCAGTTGCTCAAGGCTGTTACTTTCCTCCTCGACCATCCGAAAACCCGAAAAACAGCCGTCACACGAAATCAAGCCGCTATTGCCCAACTCTCATGGAAAGAGTCTGTACAACAGCTCCTCCACACATATGCTCCCCTTATCGTGTGATCAGGGTATTGTATTAGTTCTATCAGAAAACAAAGGGTACTGTCACACGAGAACGGTACCCTTCCACCCTTCCCAATGGTAGCATCTCAGAACTCTTTTATAACTTTTCCCAATCGGTTGAATTTATGCCTGATGTGAGCCTCATCCTCCACTTGCACCATCCCTATTTGCCGGGGGCATTTCCGTATTCCGACTGGAAGCATGGCAGCGAAGCCCTCGACTTGGCTGCGACGCAAGCCTCTTTTCTCGATTGGAACGAGCGTTGGCTGGCGCCGTTGGCAAAAGCTTTAACGGCAGTTTTCGATCAAGAAGAAGGAGTAGGGCTAGGGCTCTGTGTTTCGGGAAGCTTGGTGCAGCAATGGGAGCGTTGGAGCGTGGATCATCTGGATGCTTGGCAGCACTTGTGGCAGCATCCAGGTGTAGAAATTTTGCCTCAGACGTGGGACAGCACGCCAAAGATGCTGTGGGACCGCGACGCCTGGCTTCAGGGAATTAAGCGGTATCAGCAACATCTCTCCCTGTTGAGTGCGCGATTCAGTCCGATCGGATGGAACCCCGGATATCTCTTTATCCCATATCTTGCTTGGCCGCTACAGCACATGGGCATCCAAGGCTTCTTGGTAGATGGAGATTCGATTGGCTGGGGAGGATCTATGAGCCACCAGGTGGCGAGAGTCGGCTTTCAGCATCGCTTTGCCGTATTGATTCGCGACAGTGGTTGGAGCCATCAACTCCAATCCACCGAAGCCCTTAGCACTGGCTTGGGACCCATATCATTGGCTCGGCGATGGGTGGCAGACTTAAAGGCTTGTCAAGAGTCGCCTGTTGTGCTGACATTGGACCTTTCTCAATGGATTCAGCACCCAGGGCTGGCACCCGCCATGATAGCTTTTTTGGAAGAACTTCTCCTGCGCGGTGCAGAAGCTGGGATCCGCTGGTGCAGTCCGGGACAAGTGGTGAAGGACCATGCGCCTCAAGTCGATTTTCCGGCTGCAGATTGGGTCATCGCCCCCGAAGACCGTGGGATCATGGGCGATGAACATACTCATCCCCTTTCCTCAGAAATCCTGACACATTGGCGAAGGATCAGCGAAAACACACAAGGCGGACTTCCTGCCGATCTCATTGATAGCGCTTGGCTGCGACGCCTCGACCAGACCGACTTTCAGGTGAATGCCAGCGGCCTCCGCGCCGGACATTTGTATGGCCGCCTGATTCGACAGATGTCGGCGAAAGAAATTGAATCATCGCCCAGATAAGTCCGTGATCAATCCAAAGTACTGAGGAGTATTCCCTGCAACTACCTGCTCAATGACCTGAGTGACTATAGCGAAGCCGAGCTACTAAGATGGATGGCAGCCGAGCCAAGCGAGCCTTTCTAGCCCCAAATATCAGCCCCAGACATGATCCCTCCGATGGATTGGGGTCGCGTTTGAAGGCCTTACGGAAGCAGAAGTATATCATCTGATCTCCGGCTTGATCGATCAGATTATCGAAAATTTACTTCAGACCGAAAACTCAAAAGAAGAAATCATGCGCTCAATCAAGAGCATTGATTCCCCCGCCAAATTCAAGGTAATGTCAGCCTATGACCAGATTCTGCAAGAGGCTTATCGCTGATCGCAACAACGCTGGGCGGGGGGTAGATTGAGACCAACAGATCTATTTTCCGCGAAGCATTTACCCGCTTTATCCGAGTTTCCACGGAATTGACCATCCCTTGACGTCATCGATTTACCCAAAGTTTTCTTACCTTTCACCAGAAAGGTGCCACAGATCAGCCCTTCTTTCCCCTCAAGCTTCCCCCATGCTTGTCATCATCAGTGACCTTCACCTTACTGACGGAAGTTCAGGTACTACAATCAGTCAAGGTGCGTTTGAAATTTTCCGGAGGAGAATCCGAGACTTAGCATACAGGGCCTCCTTTCGACAGGACGACAAAGGCCGACGCTATTATGAGCCGCTCGAATCAGTTGAATTACTTCTCCTCGGCGACGTGCTCGACTTGATCCGCTCCCAGCACTGGACGAATGCACCAGAAGCTTTTCGTCCTTGGGGAGATCCCAAAGATCCGGCGGTTGTGCGACTGGTAGAACAGATCACACAAGAAATTCTTGCCCGCAATGAACCCGCCCTCCGGTGCTTTCGAGACTTGAGCGAAGTGAGACCGACCGACTCGACGATGTCAATCTCTCTGCCGGAAGCACGCCAAGGGCAGCCTCGGACCACAGATTATGAGCAGGAAGGAGATGTCCACATCCCCGTGCGAATTTTTTACATGATCGGCAACCATGACTGGCAATATCACCTTCCCGGTGCAGCATATGATGCCATTCGCCAGCGCATCGCTTCTGCTTTTAGCCTCGCCCACAATCCCAAATTACCATTTCCTCACCATATCGATGAACTTGAGCCGCTTGCCAAAGTGTGTCGGGCACACAAGGTGTATCCTCGTCATGGCGATTTATACGATCCCTTCAACTATGATCCTTCCTGGGGCAGAGATGCCTCCTCTATCGGAGATGCGATTGTGATCGAACTCCTCAACCGCTTTCCGCAAGAAGTGGAGCGCTTGCTCGGCCACTTGTTGCCAAGAGCGTTGATCCTGGGCCTGAGAGAAATAGACAATGTGCGTCCACTGCTCTTTATCCCCATTTGGATTGATGGCACGATCAAACGGCACTGCTCCGACAAAAAGCTTCAAGCCCGAATCAAAGGCATTTGGAATGATCTCACCAAAGCATTCCTCGATTTAGCTTTTATCCGAGAACAAGATACGCTCCACCCCGTCGATCGGATAGATATGCTGGAACTAGGCCTACTGATTACCCGAAAATCGAGTTTTTCGACCTTGAGCAGGGTCATTTCATGGTTCGGTAAAAAGCGGGTGCTCGGAGAAACCTACTACCAGCAAGCGCTAAAAGAGGAAGCCTACCTCAAAAGAGAGGCCCATTTTATCGTGTATGGACACACACACCATCAAGAGATCGTGCCGCTAGACACGGATGGCCCGGTCAATCAAATCTACCTCAACTCTGGTACCTGGAGACAGGTGTATGAATTGGCGCGTTCCAATGTGCGGGACTACAAGTTTTTGGGCTACCAAGTGATGACATACCTGATATTTTACAAAGATCACGAAAGGCACGGGCGATCCTTCGAAGTGTGGAATGGATCTTTAGGTGAATGAAAGAAGCGTCAATGCCCCTTTCGTTGATATTTTGGGAATATTTTTTCTCGTGGAAATATTCTACCCTTCCATTCGTTTCGAAAATATGACGATGTTGCCGGTCGCGGATCAAAAGTTCGATTTTCAAAAGCAATGATACCGCCGATCACCACAATCCTGCTTTCATCAACCCTATCTCCTTCTGCCACCCCTTAACAATGTTGCCATGTACCTACCCGTTGTGCGTTCGAGTAACGGACCTATGTCAGCTTGTGCGCTCGTTGGCGCCAGCTCAGCCATTCTCGCTTGGAATGTCGATGACAATTTTGACAAAAGCCATCTTCTCGGTTTCTCTGTCAAGCGCACGGACATTGATCCCCTCACTGATGAAATCATGCGCATCGATTGGCTGAATGGCCAAAAGCGTTTTGAAAGTGTCGTCTCTGACCTTGGCGTGGAAGTTCGCTCAGACCAGGGTCCTTTCCAGCGATTTCGATGGAGTGACTACACACTCAACTCCAATATGCGCTACGTGTATGAGATCCGCGCCATGGTAGGCCAGCCGGGATCGCTGCAAGTCGGTAGTAAAGTGACATTGGAGGTGCAACCCTCTACTTTTGATGGACCAGATTTTTCCATCTATACCAATCGAGGTGTCACGGCGGCACAAGCTTACTTGCGGAGATTTGGCAACCAGCGCCCTTTGGAACAGGACAAGCCAGAGATCAGGGCCTGGCTGAGTCGGGGACTAAAAGAATCTCTCCTTCAATTCATCGGGCAGGCCCAAGCTGGTGATCAGGTTCACGTAGCGATATATGAATTTCATGACCACGAAGTGGCCGAAGCGTTGAAAGAAGCCAAATCACGCGGTGCATTGGTCGAAATCGTGTGCCACGGCGTGAATCCTGAAGAAAAAGTCGTGAAGCACAATGTCGAATTGCTCGAACATCATGGGCTCCGGGAAAACGCTGTGCTGCGAACATCGGTCAGAATCAGCCACAATAAGTTTGTCGTGCTGCTCCGGGACAGTGTTCCAAAGGAAGTCTGGACGGGCAGTAGCAATTTCACCAACAACGCATTTTATCTACAGACGAATACAGGCATTATCGTGCGGCATCCGGAGATGGCTGCGCGCTACGATGCTTATTTCAAGCTGCTGCGCACCAATGCCCCTAAGTCTCAAACCAAGCGAGACAATCAGGCACTGATGGAGGGCTTCGCACCCGCAGAAGGAGTCACGAGCTACTTCTCCCCGGTGAAAAATCTCCACATCGTAGAGGCTGTCTGCGACTTGATTCGGAGTGCCAAATCGGCAGTTTTCGTCAGTTCCCCATTTGGCTTGGACAAACAAATCATGGAAGCACTTGACGCGAATAGTGAAGCTATCATCGAATATGGCCTCGCCAATGCGACCGCCAAAAAACGTATTGAGACCCTGAACCGAAAAAATACACGGTTTTTCGTACCGACCTCTTTGAAAACCTATATGGGCAGGGACTGGGATGCCAAGTCCTTTGGAAAGCACAAGATCCACACCAAGTCGCTGGTCATTGATCCTTGGGGACCCTCGCCGCAGGTGCTCTTTGGCTCCGCAAATTTCAGCAAACCTTCCTGCAAGGACAATGATGAAAACGCTTTCTTGCTCACCAATCACCCACGTGCGGCGGCGATCGTCAGCACCGAATTCATCAGGATGTGGGACCACTACAAGTCGCGGAGTTTCATCAACCGGATTTATAAAAGCGGTGGACAAAGCAAAGAGGCCTTTTTATCGAATGATCCTTCGTGGATGAATTCCTCCTTTGACCCTCATACGCTCAGCCACAAGTACCGAGACCGAATCGTCTTCAGCGGAAATGAATAGCAATTGGAGCGGATTTGAAGGTGATTTTCCTCCCTTTTTCGCATGAAATTGGAAGGCAGTCCCCTCAGACACTGCCCTTTTTGCCGACAACCAGAAAATTCCGATCGATCATCACCCGGCTCACACCACGGGGCATTTTCTTGTGCTTCCATGATTCGCTCGGCTGAAGCCACACAGAGTTCTCGCCCATCATGACCTTCACAGGCATGTCAAATCCCTCCACACAATGGGTCCAGCGATAGGAATATCGTCTTTTTTTGATGGACCACTCGAGGGTCGGCACGCGTGTAGATCGGAGATATTGATCAAAAAATAGCTGCAAATCGAGACCTGTACGCTCGCTCAAAAATCCTTCAATCTGCTGCGTTGTAACGGTCTGATGGTAAAATTCGGCGTTCATGTCCCGAAGGATTGTCCTCCACGCCTCGTCATCATCCACCAACTGCCGAAGGGTATGAATCATGTTTGCACCTTTGTAGTACATATCTCCAGATCCTCGGTGATTGACCCCATAAGTTCCGATGATCGGCGACTTGTTTTGAATGTTTTTGCGGGTTCCCACCACATAGGCCTCCGCAGCTTCTTTGCCGTAATGAAACTCAAGAAAAAGACTCTCGGAGTACGACGTGAATCCTTCGTGAATCCACATGTCAGCAATGTCTCGGTAGGTGATATTATTGGCAAACCATTCGTGACCAGATTCATGAATAATGAGATAGTCAAATTTCAATCCCCACCCCGTCCCGCTTAAATCCGCGCCCAGGTACCCGTTTTGAAAACCATTGCCATAGGTCACCGAGCTTTGGTGCTCCATGCCGAGATAAGGCACTTGAACGAGCTTGTAGCTGTCTTCATAAAAAGGATATGGCCCAAACCAATGCTCGAAGGCTTCGAGCATCATAGGTACTTGCTGGAAGTGCGTCTTCGCCTTTTCCATGTCCTGCTTGAGGACGTAGTAGGTGCAATCCAGTGTGCCCTTTTCGCCTTCGTATTCCTCCGAATAGGTGCCATAGTCCCCGATGTTGATGTTCACGACATAGTTGGAAATGGGATTGGTGACGTACCAATGGTAGGTCTTGGTGAGGCTGTCCTGCTCCGTTACATTTCTCAGGCGACCGTTGGCTACGCCCACGAGGTGAGCAGGCACCGTGAGGTGGAGGGCCATGCTGTCGGGTTCGTCATACATGTGGTCTTTGCATGGCCACCAAAGGCTGGCTCCATCACCCTGGCAAGTCGTGGCGATGAAGTCTGTCCCAAACTCATCCTTTTCCCAAGTGACGCCTCCTGTCCAAGGCGGGGTCAAACTCACGAGGGGTTCGCCTTCATAATCAATTTGAAGCTGCTGAAGATCTCCCACTTGCTGCGGCAGTTCCAGTGTGATGAAAAAGGCATTGCCATTTCGCTCATAAGCCAGCGGCGTTCCCCCTTGCATCACCCGCGTGATGTTCATCGGTTCCTGAAGGTCAATCTGCATGCGTTGCCGCCCTTCCAACACCCGGTACGTGATACGGTTGGTGCCACGAAGCCTCCGAGTTTGCGGAAATACCTGTACCTCCAGATCGTAATGCACCAAATCCCACCATGCGCGGTCGGGGGTGATCGACCCGCGAAGGGTATCCTGCTCGGTGAAGTTCTCCGTCTGTGCCAGCAATCCCGTGACCATTCCGATCATGATCATGCAGAGTGCTGCCAAGCGGTTGAGGTCAAATGGCATTTTGACCTGGCGCATAGACATGGGTTGCGCGTCGTATTCTTGTCTTCTCATTTTCCTGATCTGGTTTTCCTGTTCCAAGATACAAGTTCCAGCAGAATTGGCAGCCCTGTAGAGGTATTTGGGCAAACAAAGAAGGAAAGAAACATGCAAGCCGATCCTTTTTTCAATCGTCATTCAAGGCCTTGACAGATGATTTCTCCCTTTCTTCTATCTTCGCCTAAGTTTGTTTCTTTCTATCAACCTTTTTGGATCAACTCCAGTTGGGTATTCGTGATACAAATGCTGTGTTGTAGCCATTGGAAGTAGATCGCTTCAAAGCACGCATTTGCACTGAGCAACGATTGTCTAGCATCCTGCTGGCGACATTTGACCATTTTTCCACATGATTGATTTGCGTTCCGATACTGTGACCCGCCCCAGCCTACCAATGCTGGATGCGATGCGTCATGCCCGCTTGGGTGACGATGTGTATGGAGAAGATCCTACAGTGAATGAATTGCAAGAAAGGGCTGCCGCAATGTTTGGCATGGAAGCAGCCTTGTTTTGCCCCAGCGGCACGATGTGCAACCAGATTGCCATTCGCATTTCTACCCAGCCGCAAGATCAGGTCATCTGCGAGCGGCGCGCCCATGTGTATCTCTACGAAGGTGGCGGCATCGCTGCCAATTCACTGGCGAGTGTGCGCTTGGTAGAAGGGCCCTACATGATTATGAGCCCAGAAATGGTCGAAAACAACATCAACGCTGATGACCAGCATTTCCCGCGTACCAGCCTCGTCTGCCTCGAAAATACGAACAACAAAGGCGGTGGTAGCTACTACCGATTGGACCAAATTGCCGCGATCTCCGAAGTCGCAAAGAAACACCAACTGCGAATGCACCTCGATGGGGCAAGGGTATTCAATGCCCTCGCCGAAACCGGGGAAGACCCCCGGCGCTACGGCCAATATTTCGATACGATCTCCTTTTGCCTTTCCAAAGGTTTGGGAGCTCCCGTTGGGTCGATGCTCCTGGGCAGCAGCCATGACATGAAAAGGGCCTTGCGTGTGCGTAAAATGATGGGCGGCGGCATGAGACAAGCGGGCATGTTGGCCGCAGCGGGGATCTATGCCATGACACACCAAATGGATCGATTGGTTGACGATCATCAACGGGCCAAGGACCTGGAAGAAACCCTCCACAGCATTTCGTGGGTGGCAGAATGCTACCCAGTCATGACGAACATCGTGGCATTTCGGCCAGATCCTCGGTTGATGACGGCTCCTGACTTGGTGGCTCGATTGCGCGAAGTCGGGATCCTCGTGAGTAGCTTCGATGGCGGATTTGTGCGAATGGTCACCCACCTCGACATCACCGACGAAATGCTCGATCAAGTGCGGAGCACCCTGATCGGTCTCCACGCTCACTCTCCCGGATAGACGACACCCCAAGTTTCCCGCAACTGATCGAGCATCGTGGCCAGCCGCATGGAGTCCGCTTGCGGAAATATCTCGGACTCAAGTCGCCCTTGCCTCAGATCTTCCATCACCGCCTGCGCCTCGTATTCCAGCCCTGTGGCTTGGTGTAGTGCTTCAAACCGCTGGGGTTCTTCTCCTTCCAATTCTAGCACAGCCACCTGCGCACGCCAAAAAAGTGGAATCCTGATCCGCCCCTTCGTTCCTGTGATGATGGCCTCTTTGCTGCCATGCACTTGAAAGCTACTGTTGAGCACGGCCAATTCCCCACCGTCATACCGAAAGAGATAAGCCGACTGGGCGTCCACTCCCGTAGGTGCCAGGCTAGCCAGGCTCACCACCTGGATTGGGCTCCGGCCAAATACCCAATAGGACATGGCGATGGGATAAATGCCGATGTCGAGCAGGGCACCTCCTGCGAGGGCGGGATGATAGAGCCGACTCTCCATGTCATCGTTGCCCAAGAAGCTAAAGTCTGCGTGAAAGAGGCGAATGTCCCCAATCAGATCTTCCGCCAGCCAGGCCCGAACCTGCTTCCAGGCAGGCAAAAAGTAGGTCCACAACCCTTCCATGAGGTAGGTTCCCTTTGCTCGCGCTGCGCAGATCATGTCTTGAACCTGCTGTGCATTGATCGCCATAGGCTTTTCGCAGAGCAAATTTTTTCCTGCTTCCATGCACATCATGGCTTGCTCGTAATGAAAGGAATGAGGAACGGCGAGGTAAATCACATCTACCTCAGGGTCGCGCGCCAGCGATTCGTAGTCGCCATAGGCTGCGCTGGCGCCATAGGTCTGGGCAAATGCCTCAGCGCGGACCAGGTCGCGGGAAGCCACCGCTTGAATGACTGCGTCAGGGATGGTCTGCAATGCCTGCGCAAATTTATGCGCAATCTTTCCGGGGCCAAGGATGCCCCATCGAATGGGAGTCGTCATGTGGT
>DAITMB010000081.1:0-22934 GCA_036835375.1 Bacteroidota bacterium | reverse complement strand
CGTCCGTCGATAAATAGTTCCACGAAACGGAAGAATTCAGCTATCTAACCTACTTTTTTCCGGTAGAAGTGTTCTGCGCGACTATCCAATCGTGTATAAACTTTGAGCAGCCGTGAATGTGTCCTGCCAACTTGCTCCTCCCGGTTCTGCCAATTCGATGTAAACCCGCCTGATCCAGATTCCCCCAACGAGCGGCTTTTCGATCAGATAATCTATTCATAATGAGCGATCTCCATGCATTGATGTAGTAATGATGAGGCAGAAGATGAGGCCAGAATGCCTCAGAGTGGATAGGTTGCAGGGGTTGAGGATTTTTGGTAGTTCCCTCGATTCAAATCCCGCTACCGATGGTGCAATCCATCCCATTGATCCCGCAGGGAAGCCCTCACTTAATCCCACATCACTCCCCATACGATCCATCTTTTTTTAGCCTTTTTTTCCATTACCTATCTCACTTCCTAAAGCTCCCAATCATGCTGCATTTCAACAAATTCACGGCTCTTCTGAGCTTTCTGCTCCTGCTCTACTCCACGACATTTGCCACGACCATCCCGGACACCATCCTGATCGACTTTGGCAACACCCTCTCTCCTGCACCCTGGAACAATCTCACCAACGCTCGCACGGGAGAGATCGCAGACCTGATCACCTCCAAAGGCTTCAGCAGCGGGGTGGGAATCGCGGTGATTGACAGCTTCAACAACATCAACCTCAACGGTACCACAACACCAGACTCCGCACTGCAACTCCCTTCTACCGCCACGGACGATAGCTTCTTTGGGAATGTGACCCCCTTTGGCGGTCAGACACAGCCCACCGGAGGAATTGTTCTCACTGGGCTTTCCCCGACGACTTCCTATCGCTTCGAAATTTTTGCTTCGCGCATGGGGGTTTCCGATAACCGAGAAGCCGCTTATGTCATCACAGGTAGCTCCGTCGATACCATTTACCTTGACGCTTCCAACAATGATTCCCTGGTTGCAACCTTGGAGGGAATGCTGCCTGCCAGCGACAGCACGATCACGGTGATCGTGGGTCCCGGCCCCAATAATACCAACGGCTCTGGCTTCTATTACCTCGGAGCCATTCGCATGGCTTATGTCTTGTCGCAAATCGACACCGTGCTGATCGACTTTGGCAATGTCCCGACTCCGGGCGGCTGGAACAATGTCTCGGACCCAATTGCAGGCACCATCCCTGATATGATCAATTCGGTGGGGCTGAACTCTGGAATTTCCATAGAGGTCGATGACCGATTCAACAACATCAACACCAATGGCACCACCACGCCCAAGCCCGGAATCCCATTTCCGGGAACGGCTACCGGTGATAGTTTTTTTGGTAACACCGCCACTTTTGGTGGCCAAATTCAAGAGACTGGGGGTATTCGCCTCAGCGGGCTGGATCCTGCGATTGGCTATTCCTTCCTCATCACAGCCTCGCGCATGGGAGTTGCTGACAATCGCGAAACGCAGTACACCCTCATTGGCCAGGATAGCATGATCACTGCCCTCAACTCCTCCAACAATGACTCGCTGGTAGCGACCATCACTGATCTATTTCCCGATAGCAACGGGGTGATTCGCTTGATCGCTGAACCCGGTCCCAACAACACCAATGGCACGGGCTTCTATTACCTCGGTGCCCTGCGTATGACCTACTCAGCCCCCGTTTCGGAACCTCAGCAGGAGACCCTTACGCTGCTCTCCCCGCAAGGAGGCGAACGATGGGAAACGGGTAAAGAAGTCGCCATCCGATGGGCCAGCACCAATGTGCTGAGCGCGGCCCTTGCCTACAGCACCGACAATGGTCAGACCTGGACGGAAATCGATACTGTGCCTGGTTTCCAGTCGCCTTATATGTGGACTGTCCCGGAGGACACTTCGTCCTTTAGCCTGATACGAATCACTACGTCCCAGCTCACTGTCGTGAACGATGAACCCTTCACCATCGCAGAAGACAATGGCACCGACTGTCTTATAGTGGTGCTGGGCTCTTCGACCTCCGCTGGCACAGGGGCTTCGACGCCAGACAGTGCTTGGGTGAATCGCTATCGCAATCACCTTTACCAACGCGACACGGATTTTATGGTCACCAACCTCGCGCAGGGAGGGTTCACGACCTACAACATTCTGCCGACTGGCACGCCGATTCCTACGGGGGTGAATCAAATGATCAATCAATTGAGAAACATCACCCGGGCGCTTTCCTTTCATCCTGATGCTATCATCATCAACATGCCTTCGAACGACGCCGCCAACTCCTACCCTGTAGCAGATCAGCTTGCGAACTATGACCTGATCCTGGCCGCGGCTGATACCATTCCAGTGTGGGTGACCACGCCACAGCCCCGCGACTTCGGTGGAGATTCTGTCAGGGTGCAGATTCAGCTAGACCTGCTCGATTCTACCTATGCGCGGTTTCAGGATTTTGCCATTGACTTTTGGACGGACATTGCCAACTCCAGCAACGAGCCTGACTCTGCCTACGATTCAGGCGATGGAATTCACCTCAACGATGCAGGCCATAAGATTTTGTTTGAGCGCGTAATCGGCGCGGCGATCGACCAATACCTCAAAGACAGCAAGCAGGGTACTTCTTCCATCAGCCGTGACCTGGATCTTTTTGGCGAATTTAGTCTTTATCCGAATCCGATGACCCAGCAAGCACAGATTCGATTTGTGCTGCCACAAGCAGCCTTCGTGGACCTCGTGATGATGGATCTTCACGGACGGGAAGTCTCTCAGCTCGCACAGTCCGTGATGCCAGCCGGGGAACACCTTCTCTCTTGGGACCGCGGCTCCCTTCCCACCGGATTGTACCTCTGCCAGATCAGAAGCCGCCGCGAAGGCCTGCTTCATGTGGAGACGATCCGCGTCGTGGTAGGTGATTAAATCAACATCGATGACGTAGGCTCTTTAGCCTGCTCCAAATGACAACTCCCCCGATCAGTGTTGCTGGTCGGGGGAGCTTTATTTTGAAAGGGTGCGAATTAATTTTCGATTTCGACCATGGGAGATTCATTTTCCACAGGCTCAGCGCCATAGACAAAGATATCGATTGGCCCGCCAGCACGCATGCTGTCCCCGACACTGGCACGAGGCCGCTGATTATACACGATGCCCATTTGATCGGAAGGGCCGTTGGGATTGTAGGAAACGCCGCCGAGCTGGATCATGCTGGAACCAATCACGTTGAGTGCTTCTTCGTAGCTCAACCCAATGAGATCAGGAATCTCGATGTTTTGAGAACTCTGTCCCTTGCCGACCACTACATCGATTTTGGCACCAACAGGCACCTTGCTTCCTTTGGAGATTTTCTTTCCCTGATACGACACTTCCAACACGGCGTCTTTCGAGATGTCGGGGATCAAGGTGACCCTTCCCAGGGAGAGTCTTCTTCCTTCGAGAGCGACCTTGGCTTGATAGAGGATCAAGTCCAAAATGTCTGGTACACTCACCATGGGCGCTTCTCGCTGATTGATGGTGAGCGAAATGGTCCGGTCTGGTTTTACCCGCTTGTAAGCTTCAGGATATTGCTTGGTGACCGTGCCTGGGGGAACTCCTTCAATAAAGGTGGAGTCGATCACGCGTGGGCGCAAATCTGCTTTTTCCAGGGCAGCCTCTGCCTCTCGAAGCGACATTTGTTGCACATCGGGCACAGTGATCCCATTGCCGTGGCGGGCATAGCTGGGCAGAATCCAGAAGAACACCATGAAGTACAGCAGGATTCCCGCACCAACGAGCCCCAAAAGGGTAAAGAAAAATTCGCGGCTGATGAAATAGCGAAGCATGAGATTCAGTCTATGTTCGGTCAATGATGGTCGCCTGATATTCAAAGATAGCAGAATTTGATGGAACCCACGCGGCTACATCCTTTCTGGTACCCGGATACCGAGTAAGTGCAAGGAAGCGGCAATGATTCGACCGGTGAAGTCTGCCAGCGACAGCCGAAAAGCAGAAGTGTGCGGGGCTTCCTCACGCAGGATTTTGGCCTGTTGATAAAATCGATTGAACTCCTTGGCCGCTTCAAAAGCGTAGTTGGCCAGCAAGGCAGGATTGTAAGTCTCTCCCGCCTCCCGCAGCACCTGTGGGTAGCGAAACAGCAGCTTGGCAAGGGTCCGCTCTTCTTCCAGCAGCACCTCTTCCAAGACCATCCCCTCAGAAAACGTAGGAAGCCCAGCATCAAGTGCCCGACGCTTCACAGCCTGAATCCGGGCGTAGCTATACTGAATAAAAGGACCTGTGTTGCCCTTCAACTCGATGGACTCGTTGGGATCAAAGAGCATTTTTTTCTTGGGATCCACTTTTACTAGAAAATACTTGATCGCCCCTTGTCCCAGGATTTCGTAGAGATCCGCCAACTCATCTTCGCTCATTTCCTGCACCTTGGCCAGGTTTTGCTGGGTTTCCCGGCGAGCATGTTCCCGCATTTCATCCAACAAATCATCCGCCTCCACGGTAGTGCCTTCACGCGACTTCATTTTTCCACTTGGCAACTCCACCATCCCATAGGACAAGTGATACAGTCCTTTGGCATAGGGCTTTTCGAGCTTTTCGAGAATCTTGAATAGCACTTTGAAGTGGTAATCCTGCTCGTTGCCGACCACATAGATGGACTTATCCATCTGATAATCGGCATATTTATCTGCGGCAATTGCCAAGTCTTGGGTGATGTAGAGCGACGTTCCGTTTGCCCGGAGCAAGGTCTTCTTGTCGAGCTGATCTTCGCTGAGATCCACCTCGACCGAACCATCAGCGAGCTGCACGAAAAGACCTTTCCTGAGGCCCTCCTCTACGCTCTCCTTGCCCCGCTGATACACCTGCGATTCGTAAAAGAAGCGATCAAAGCTCACCCCCAATCGCTGAAAAGTATCCTGAACCGCCTCATAAAACCAGCCATTCATTCGCTCCCAAAGCTGCACTACCTCAGCATCGCCCTGTTCCCAGCGAAGTGTCATGTCGTGCACTGCTTGCATCACGGGTGTTTGCCGCTCGGCATCGCGCTTTTCAATGCCCTGAGCCAGCAGCGGAGCGACTTCTTCCTGGAGCATCTGGTTGAATGCGACATAATAATCTCCGATCAATTTATCGCCCTTGACGCCGCGGTCGGCAGGCGTCTCTCCTTTGCCAGCCCGCACCCAAGACACCATCGATTTGGAAATATTCGTGCCACGGTCATTGAACAGGCAAGTGGGCACCACCTTGTAGCCATTCGCCCGAAGAATCTCCGTGAGCGAAAATCCCAAAATGATGTTTCGCAAGTGCCCCAAATGCAGCGGCTTATTCGTGTTAGGAGAACAATACTCCACCACCACTGTCTGGCCTGCACCGTGGTCGAGAATCCCAAATTGGGGATTCTGCCCCTGTGCCGCCACAAACTTCAGCCAGTAATCCTCGGTGAGGCTGAGATTGAGAAATCCCTTGATGACATTGAATGCGCGAATCTCCTTCATTTGGTCGAGCAACCCGATGCCAATCGTCTCAGCAATCTGCTGTGGCGAACCGAGCTTGTACTTCGTCAAAGGAAAAAGCACCATTGTGAAATCCCCGTCAAATTCCTTGCGGGTATCTTGTATGGGCAGGTCGGTAGGTAGAATTTCGACCTGATAGGTGTCGAGGACAATGGCAACGGCACAGCGCTGGATGTCGGAAAAAAGCTGACTCATGGACAGAATGTTGGGAGACGAATGGCTCATGTGGCAAGGGAGACCCACCGCATGGAGGCGCAAAATTGTCGAAAAAAACGGCTGAATGCTATCTTCCCGCTCCGACATGAAGCCCTGGATTCAAAAAATTCATGTTCAAGCCCCACGTTCGCTATCCCTTCTGGCATCCCCGTTGTGGAATGGCAACTTTCGCGAAAAATCGATTCGAGTGAAAAACAGCAGGCGATTTCTGCACTCTTCTTATTGGGAAAGTTATTGGGAAGGATTCTTTGGGAACGATAGAATTCTACTATGCTCAACAACCCAGGTGGATTGCGCCTGATCTTTCCGCTGAGAGGCCGGCAAATCGGATCCGTAATATTTCCCGTGGATATCAGGCAGAACAGCGAGAAAAACAAGCGAATTTGAACGGGAAATGAGGATTTGTTCCAAGATGACGAGACACAACATCCTTATCAGGTAAGATCCGTACAAAAAAAGTGGGCCAATTGGCCTAAAAATTTATCCGGATGTTATGCAAGCATACCAAATTTTACTACCTTCATGCCACTTTGTTATGCAAGCATAACAAAAGCATTGGTTCTCTTTCACACGCTTCCCCCATTACTACATTCCACACTCACCCACATATTTCCTCACTCATATGAGCACTACACTCACTTCTCACCCCATCAAAGGCGGTGAATTCCTGATCCGATCCACCGCAGCCGCCTCGATTTTCATCCCTGAAGAGTTTTCCGAAGAACAGCAGATGATGGGCGCAGCTTGTCGCCAGTTTATCGAAGCTGAGATTCTTCCGATCGTCGATCGAATCGACAAGATGGAGGATGGTCTTGTGCCTGGTATCCTGGAAAAAGCTGGCGAACTGGGTCTGCTCGGGGTCACCGTGCCGGAAGAATACGGAGGGCTGGGCATGAGCTTCAATACCTCTATGCTCATGGCCGACATCATCGGAGCCACGGGCGCATTTTCTACCACCTATGGCGCTCACACCGGCATTGGTACGCTGCCGATCCAATATTACGGCACTGAAGCACAAAAAGAGCGCTACCTTCCTCATCTGGCCACAGCAGCCTGGAAAGCCTGCTACTGTCTCACTGAACCAGATGCTGGATCGGATGCCAACAGCGGCAAGACCCGCGCAGTGCTCAACGAAGCAAAAACCCACTACCTCTTGACAGGGCAAAAAATGTGGATCTCCAACGCGGGATTTGCTGATATTTTCATTGTATTCGCCAAGATCGACAACGATAAAAATCTTACTGCCTTCATCGTCGAAAAGGGATTTGGCGGGATCACCATGGGCGAAGAAGAGCACAAGCTCGGGATCAAGGGATCTTCTACTCGCCAGGTATTTTTTGAAAACTGCCCAGTGCCCGTGGACAACCTTCTCGGAGAAAGAGAAGGCGGCTTCAAAATTGCGGTCAACATCCTGAACATTGGTCGGGTAAAACTCGGCGCTGGTGTGATCGGAGGGTGTAAGGAAGTGGCCAGCGATGCGGTTCGCTACTCAAATGAGCGCAAGCAGTTTGGGCAGTCCATCGGAAGCTTCGGTGCCATCAAGCACAAGCTCGCCGAGATGGCTGTGAAGACCTACGCGACCGAAACGGCTTGCTACCGGGCAGGACAAGACATAGAAGATCAAATCAATGCATTGGTAGCCTCGGGAATGGATAAGCAGGAAGCGACCCTCAAGGGCGTGGAACAATTTGCGATCGAGTGCGCCATCATGAAGGTCCACGGCTCTGAGACGCTGGACTACATTGTGGATCAAGGCGTGCAAGTGTATGGGGGAATGGGATTCTCGGCAGATGCCCCAATGGAGCGCGCCTACCGCGATGCCAGAATCACCCGCATCTATGAAGGTACCAACGAGATCAACCGAATGCTGCTCGTCGGCATGGTGATGAAGCGTGCCCTCAAGGGCGAACTCGACCTCATGGGACCTGCCATGGCAGTGCAAAAGGAAATGATGGGCTTGCCCGATTTTTCGGATCCGTCGGATGAATTGCTCGCCGTAGAAAAAAAGACCCTCGACAACCTAAAAAAAGCCATTCTGATGGTGTCTGGCAAGGCTGCGATGGACTTGGGCGCACAACTCAACGATGAGCAAGAGCTGCTGATGAACATCGCAGATATGATGATCGAGGTGTATGCTGCAGAATCGATCCTGTTGCGTGCCGAAAAATTGGCGCTCACACAAGGAGAAGCCGCTACAGAGATGCCTTTGGCTATGGCCAAAGTGTATCTCAACGATGCCGTGGACAAGATTTGGGTTGCGGGCAAAGAAGCCATTGCCAGCTTTGCCAAAGACGACGACCAAAATATTCTCCTCATGGGGCTGAAGCGATTCACAAAAGCGCCGTTGGTGAATGTGAAAGACCTTCGCCGCCAAATCGCTGACCACATGCTGGAACACGGAAAATATCCTTTCTAAATCACTGATATCCAGTTGATTCCTTGTGGAGGCACAGTTGGTGGATCTCCGTAAGCAAAAGGATCTTGAACAACGCCCAAACAGAAACGCAGGTAGCGAGGTTTTCTCGCTTCTTGCGTTTTTTCATTGCGTTTACCTTTTTGGACGCTATATCAAAAGTTCTTGAAAAAGGCTAGAAAACAGCGCCGATAGCCTGTAAGGTAGTTGGACCAAGCTGAAATCAGCTTACGCTAGTTTCTCAGAACCTGCTATCTTTCAGGGTGTGAATCTTGGACTATGGGAATAAGAATCGTATGGTTGCTGGGATGGATGATGTTGGTAAGCTCCACCTCGGGGCTGAGCCAGCCATCGCAGCGGCTGGGCTTCATCATGCCGGAGCGCGCGCGCTCCCACAGAATTCCTGTGGATATTCAGCACAACGTGATCCTGATCCCTGTGCGTATCAATGGCTCCTTCGAGATGAATTTCATTCTCGACACAGGCGTCAAAACCACCATTCTCACCGAAGCCATTCTGGCGCCATTTCTCCATCTCGACACCACGATGAAAGTCAAAGTTCGTGGATTGGGAGAAGGCGAGCCGATTGATGCCTTGCTGGCAGATAATGTCAACATTGACTTGCCGGGCATGAAAGGCTATGGCATGAGGCTGCTGGTCTTGCCCGAAAACCTCATTTCTTACTCAGGAATGTTTGGCAGGCCCGTGTATGGGATCATCGGCTACGATTTGTTCTCTCAATTCGTGGTAGAGATCAATTATTTGCACAAATACATCCAGCTCTACGATGCCTTTACCTACAAAGTCAAGCGCAAACACAAGGAGATTCCTCTCATGATGCGCCACGGCAAGCCTTATGTGGAGGCAACTATGACTGACTATCGGGGGGTAAAATTTGAAGGAAAATGGCTCCTCGATACCGGATCAAGCAATGCGATTGCCCTTTTTGAAGAGGATTTGCCGCTCCCTCCGGAGTCCATTCCCGCCTTTCTGGGCAAGGGGCTCAGCGGCAATGTGTATGGACGAATGGCAAAAGCACCCTCCTTCCAAATCGGAGAATTTGTCTTTGAAGAAGTCATCGCCGGATATCCAGATTCCTCATCCCTCAATCTTCAAGTGTCCGACTCGGTGTGGTATGGCAACATCGGAGCTGAAATTCTGTCGCGGTTTCACGTGACTTTCGATTATTTCCGCAACCGGGTCTATCTCCGAAAAGTGCCGGGATTCAAAGAACCCTTCGAATACAATGTCAGTGGGATTGAGATCGTGAGCAGGGGCGACGCCTTCGACCAGTTTGTGATCTCCTATGTGCGTCCCTCTTCTCCTGCCGCCGATGCAGGGGTGCTTGAGGGCGATGAGATTCTGTCGCTCAACGGGTTTGCTGTCAACGGGATGGACATCGACACGGTGTATGGCACCCTGATCAAGCGCAATGGAAAGATGATGGTCATGCGGATTCGGCGCGGGGACTTGGTCATTCGCAAAAAATTCGAACTGGTTCCGGAAATCTAGCCAGGCCTCATCTCCAGACCCGATCACATCCGCCCCGCGAGGAGAAAAAGTTGCCTTGGCCTATTGGAGCTGTGCAAAGATTTGCAGGATCTGCCGCCCCTACCGCCGCAATTGATACGGAAAACAGACATATTTCTGGCTTCAGAAAATAAAATCCTTACGTAGCTTCACGCTGAATATTCAGATACATGAAACATCGCCTCGCTAACGCTCATCTCGCCATCGAAGTAATCGAACTCGGTGCAGAGTTGTCCTCTTTGAGACTACTTTCTCGCGACTTGGAATATCTCTGGCAAGCCGATCCTGCCGTCTGGGGACGCCATTCACCCATCCTCTTTCCGATGGTAGGCCGACTCAAGGAAGATCGGTACCAAGTGGAAGGCCAGACATTTGTGCTCACCCAACACGGATTTGCTCGCGACTTGCCCTTCCGGCTCGTGGATCAAAGCCGAGACCACTTGGTTTTTTTGCTCGAAAGCTCACAAGGCAGCCTTCTCACCTACCCTTTTCCCTTCGCGCTACGGATCAGCTACACCCTGCTGGAAGATCGCCTGCGGGTGGGGTTTGAGGTCCAAAATCCAGCGGAAAGCACGATGTGGTTTTCGATCGGTGCTCATCCCGGATTTGCCTGCCCCTTGTTTCCCGAAAGGGAGCGATACGAAGATTACGAACTGGTATTTTCGGAGAAAGAAGATCAAGACTCCAAGCTCCTTCGCGGAGGCCTTTTCGACGGAAGCAGCAGGCCGATGCTCCAACAAAGCGACCGAATTCCGCTTACGCACGAGCTATTTGCCCAAGACGCACTGGTGTTTCATGGGTTGCGATCCGACTGGGTCGGGCTCCTCTCCCGCAAGGAAGGCCATGGTGTGAAGCTTCACAGTCCAGGCTGGCCAGACTATGGTATCTGGGCCAAGCCCAATGGGGATTTTGTGTGTCTCGAGCCTTGGTTCGGTCATGCAGACCAAGTGGATTCATCTGGCGATTGGACTCAGAAGCCCGGCATCATCTCCCTTCCAGCAGGGGAGCAATGGACTGCCCACTACGACATTGAGCTGATCTAATTCTTTCCCACACTGCGTGCCGCACATTACCTCCAAGACCCTCCCCACATGAAAATGACTTCCATTTGTGTCTTTTGCGGATCCAACACGGGATTTTCCGCAGAATATGCGACTCAGGCCCAAGAACTGGGCGCGCTCCTTGTAGCAAAAGGGATCCGGCTGGTGTATGGCGGCGGCAATGTAGGCCTCATGGGCGCCATCGCGGATGAAATGCTCTCCAAAGGCGGAGAAGTGATCGGAGTGATTCCTGATTTTCTCATGAAAAAGGAGGTTGGTCACCGAGGCCTTACGCAAATGATCGTGGTGGAGACCATGCACGAGCGCAAACAACAAATGGCCGATCTCAGCGACGGCTTTATTGCCCTTCCGGGTGGTTTCGGCACCATGGATGAGCTGTGCGAAATCCTCACTTGGGCGCAACTTGGCTTGCATCACAAGCCTATCGGTGTCTTGGACTCAGGCCATTATTACCAAGCACTGATTGACTTTTTAGATCACATGGTGTCGCAAGGCTTCTTGCACCCGCAAAATCGCGCCATTCTCCTGCATGAACAGCAGCCCGAGGCCCTCCTCTCGCTCATGTCGGACTACGTAGCACCTCAAGTGCCCAAGTGGCTCAATCGGGACCAGATTTAGTTAGCGGTTGTCTGGCGTAGTGCCAGTATTTCATTGGCGGCTATCTCTCTTCTTGGCCTCACTCATGCCTGCCTGCTGCTTCACGCAGGCTGGCAGACAGCGGGCTTACTCCCTTCCGCAATCATAATTTTGCGTACTTTGCGCCCGCATTGAACACTGGCATTTCGTCTGGAGCGGTGGCGTGTCGCACCCCTTCATCAAAGACGCTTTGTGCCCTTTTTTCTGATTCGAAAGAATAAACATGGAGAGTAAGCTGATCGATTGGGACCAATTTTTTTTGATTTCGGGCCCCTGTGTGATTGAGGAAGAAGGCATGATGCTGCGGACTGCCGAAAAGTTGAAGCAGATAGCAGAACGGTTGTCCATGCCCCTGATCTACAAGTCTTCCTTTCAAAAGGACAACCGAAGTTCCGTGGACTACTACCAAGGCCCGGGTCTCGAAGAGGGCTTGCGCATCTTGGAGCGGATAAAGCTAGAATTTGAATTGCCTGTCTTATCTGATGTTCATTATCCCGAACAAGTAGCTGCCGCTGCCGACGTGCTGGACATCATCCAGATCCCTGCTTACCTCTGTATGCAGACCTCGCTGGTGACCGCCGCTGCCAAAACGAACCGGATCATCAACCTCAAGCACGGGCAGTTTATCTCCCCTGCCAACATGGAAAAGCCCGTCAGAAAGGTGGAGTCATGTGGCAATCGCAACATTCTTCTCACAGAGCGGGGATACGTGTTTGGCTACAATGACTTGATCGTGGACCCTAGAAGCTTTCACGACATGGGCTTGCTCGGCTATCCTGTGATATTTGACGTCACCCACGCCATTCGCAAATATGGCATTCCCAGCTCCGACCCTTCCGGCGGTGCCCGGCAATATCTTCCCGTCTTGGCAAGGGCAGGAGTGGCTGCGGGCATTGATGGCATCTTCATCGAAGCACATCCGCAGCCAGCACAGGCACTTTGCGACGCGGCCAGCCAGCTAGCGCTGGATCACTTGGAGGAATTTCTCCGACCGCTGATTGACCTTCACCACATCGAAAAAAAATACAGGAAACATGGAGTTGTATCTTGACTCGGTAAAAATCGACGAAATCAAAGCAGCTCAGGCGCTCGGCTACCTCACAGGACTCACCACGACGCCCACCTTCATGTACAAAGAAGGGATCACGGACATTGACGCGACGATTTTGGAAATCTCCCACATGGTCAACATCCTGCAAGTGGAAGCCCTGGGCAACACGTCAGATGAGATCCTCCGGGAAGCGGAACGCCACATTGAGCTGGGCCTGGATCCGAAAAAAGTGGTGTTCAAAATTCCTATTTCGCTGGAAGGTACCAAGGCCTGCAAGCGCCTCGTCGATCAAGGGCTCATGGTCAACCTGCACCTCGTGTACACCCTCCAGCAAGCCTACAGTGCTTTTTGCGCTGGTGCTACCTATGTCTGCCCGCTGGTCGGGCGGCTCCAAGACCAGGGTCACGACGCCCTTGGACTCATGGAAGATTGCGTGAGCGTAGTGGAAAAATACCGCTATCCGTCCAAAATCATGTTTTCTTCCGTTCGCAATCTGGAGCACGTGAAGAATGCGCTCCACCTCGGCGTTCATGCCTGCACGATCCCATGGCCGATCATGAAGTCGCTGACTGACAACCACTTCACACGCATTGGGACCGAAGAATTTGTGCGCCACACGACCCTGCTCAACACCAAAGTCCGAGACATCGCCCGCACCAGTCACGTGTTGCTGCCGGCTTCCGCCACTTTGAAAGAAGCCCTCGTGGAGATGTCAAAATCCAAAGTCGGTGCCCTGATCGTGCTCGACAACGCCCATCACATCTACCGCATCTTCACCGATGGCGACTTGCGAAGGATTCTTGAAGAGCAGCGAGGCGGAGACGTGCTGGCCTACCAACTCTCTTCCCTCTCCCCCAATGTGCCTCATGCCATTGCTGCGAATGCATCCCTGATTGATGCACAGAAAAAATTCAAGGAGACCATGGTGGACTCTCTCGTGGTTAAAGACGGCGAAGAAATCCTCGGCTTGCTCGACATCCAAGACGTGATCTGATGGTCGAAATCGTGACGCTTTTCGAGGGCATCGGCGGCACTTTTGTTCGGCCTGCGGCAGAATTAGCCGCTACACTTGCCGACATCGAATGCTTTGTCTTCGACTGGGACGGCGTTTTTAACGACGGCATCAAAGCTGCTGACAGAGGGAGCGGATTTTCGGAGGCTGACTCCATGGGACTCAACATGCTCCGATTTGGCCACTGGCGAATGCAGCAAAAGATGGCGCGGGTCTTCATCGTCACGGGCGAAAACAACCCCGCTGCCGTGGCATTTGCTCAGCGGGAGTACCTCGACGCGGTCTATCTTGGCCTGTCCCAGAAGGACCATGCCCTGAACCACATTTCGCAGACCTATGGCATTTCGCCTCAACAGATGGCCTTTGTGTTTGACGATGTTTTGGACCTTTCCGCTTGTCGTCTCTGCCGAATGGCCATCTGCGTGCGGAGGCAAGCCAGTCCTCTCTTTCAACGCTACGTCGTAGCGCAGCGTCTCTGCCACTACCTCAGCGGCCATACCGGTGGTGCCCACGCTGTGCGCGAAATCTGCGAACTACTCCTCGGCCTCCGTGGCCAATACGACGAAACCATTCGTCAGCGCATCGAATTCACCGACACCTATCGCCAATACCTCCAGCACCGCCAAGCGATCACCCCCCGCCTGGAAACGCGAAAAACCGTAGAGGACTAACGCGTTCGGTCATGAAATTTGGGCTTCTTCATGACGAGGAATGTGGAGTGGTTTGAAAAAAGAATGCCGATTAAGTCCTGCTAATCGTCAAGATCGAAAGCCGATAGAATTTCGATTTCCGCTAAGTCGCCGATACACGACAAACTCACTCGCTTCGCCGCGTTATTTTCCTTTCACTTTCAAAAGAAAGGCATCAAAGTAAGTCGCGTTCTGTCATCGGAGATCACCAAACAAAGAATCGAAAAAGCAACTTAGTTTGACTTTTCATTCGCTCAAAATCAACACAAAATACAATTTATTTTAGCAAATCGGAGCGATTCACTTGCTTTTGTCCGTGTCTGCATCCTACCTTCGTTGAGAAGGATTAGGCGATTTCCGATGAAAATGGAGAATATCTCTTTTCCCTCAGGGTCTCATATTTGATGAGCCATGACAAAATCATGAGATGATGCACCTCACAGAGACCCAAATTCTTGGACTAGCTCCGGATGCAGCTTCTGCCAAAGCCGCGACTGGCTTGATCAGGCCAGGCAAATGGGCAGGGCTAGGAGCTTCGAAAGAAGCCCTGTGGGGCCAATGTAAAGGCAGCGGAAGCAGTCCATACAACACCCAGGTGGATTTGCTCGACATGGCCACCAAGTGCAGTTGCCCCAGTCGTAAATTTCCATGTAAACACGCCCTTGCACTCCTTCTCCTTTATAAGACTGGGGCGCAGGCCTTCTCTGAGACCGTGCAACCCGACTGGGTCAATGAGTGGATCCAGAAGAGAAGAAAAGACAAAGTAACCCAAACAGAAACAGAACTGCCCAATCAGACTACGCCTTTATCCAACAAAAGGACGGAAGCGCGGCAGGCGAAGGTGAGCGCAGGCCTGGAAAGTCTCAAAGTTTGGCTCAGCGACATGGGACGCGAAGGGCTTCTTTCTTATCGGGAGAAATCTTCAACATACTGGGAGGGAATGGCCAAGCGGATGGTCGATGCACAATGTCCTGGACTGGCAAATCGATTTTTGGAGTTGGCGAATCGCGCGAATCGGTTTTCTGAATTAGGGGACGAATGGCTCATTGGTCGCCTTTCCCTCATAGCCCTCATAGTCGATTCCTGGCCTCGAATCGAGTCCCTCTCGAAGGAGATGCAGGTGGAGATTCGCCACCAGATCGGCTTTCCCCAATTAAAGGAGGAGATCATTGCGCAAGAGGGGCGAGTTGATCGCTGGCTGATCGTAGCTAAAATAACTAGCAAAGAACAAAAATTGACCGTAGAACGGTATTGGATTTATGGACAGGCCAGCCAGTCTTATGGACTATTTGTGCAGTTTATTGCCCCGCGCCAAATGGCCCCGACAAGCCTCGTGGTAGGGACAGAAGTGCCAGGAGAATGGGTGACTTACCCCGGAATGACGCCACAGAGAGGACTGTTCAAATCAATGGAGCAGGCCTGCCCCGCCTCACGACCAACCATTCAAATTCCCCTGGCACAAGCTGCTACACAAGTCGCAGAGCGACTGGCCCAAAATCCGTTTTTGGATTTGATTCCCACATGGACCTCCTCGGTTACCCTTGACTTCAGCGGCGATAGGCCCATGCTCCGTGGCCAAGATGGCTCAGCAGTGTGGGCTAGCGCGAGTGAAGAAGTGCGGTGGATGTTTGCGGCATTATCGGGGGGCGAGTTTGTAGATGTATTTTGCTTCGCCAGCCAAGAAAGCTGGCAGCCGGTAGGTCTTTGGCTAGAAAACTCTTATTACCCCCTGGTAAGCGAATCATGAATCAGTCCTTACACCACTGCTTTCTCATGGGTACGGCCAAATCGGTCCCCGCGCCAGAATTTCTCCCTCCAGAACTAGGGCATCACCTTCCTGAATTGCTGGGAGAAGACCCTGCTTTTGGGCTTTGGAAAGTAGCTGCTATCGATTTCGCTTATGCCCGCTCTGCGCGCATGCCCCTCCTGTGGGAAGTTTCCCAAGCCAAAGTTCCCGCAGAGTTGCTGCCAATCGCCTCCAACCAGTCGCTTGAACTACTTGACACATCTCTCACCAAAGGCGTATCCGTCTTGGTGGAATATTGGCTGCGTGCATGCGCTGCATCTGGGAAGCGAGTACATCCCCGTCAGCTTCCAGCCCTCATGAGTTGGGCAGTTTCGCACAAAAACCATTGGCAACAGACATTTTTGCCCGTGCTGGGCGAACGCGGTGTCTGGCTGGCTGAGCAACATCAGCGGTGGAGAACGATTTTGCCACAGCCCATTCCCTCCGACTTAGCGCAAGCGAATAGCAAAGAGATCTTAACATTCCTACAAGCACTCCGCGCCAAAGATCCTCTTGCGGCAAATCAACACATCTCGGCGATGTGGGAAGAACAGCCAGTGTCGCAAAAGGTCGCTATGCTGGATACGTTGGAAGAAGGACTCGAAATCCAAGACGAGTCCCTGTTGCTGCTTGCCCTGAATGACAAGAATAAACGTGTGCAGAGCGCCGCAATTCGGCTTTTGCATTCCTTGCCCGGTTCCAGCCATGTGCGCCTCGCATCAGAAGCCTTAGAAAGCATCTTCGAACTTGATTCAGGAAGATTGCTGGGCATGATTCCCCAAAAGAACCTTCATATTCGGTTCAAACCTGACCCTGAATTGCTGGATACGCTTCGCTTAGAGACCCTCAGCTCGACCCAGGGCAAGTCCGACCAGCAACACATCATCGAGCAACTCATCACCCTTGCCAATCCGCGAAAGTGGCTCGGCAAGGTCAGCGGAGATCCGTCACAACCGATGAATCTGTTGCGCGAGAAAGGGATGAAACCATTTTTGCCTGCCATCGAGCAGGCAGTACTGAAATGGAAGCTCTCCGAAGAAGCGCAATGGCTGCTCCGCCATTGGCCAGATGCCTCTCCGGCGCTCTTGGCGCTACTTCCTGAAAACCCCAAGCGGTTTTCACTAGCGATACCCCATATTCGCCTCCACCCCTCTGAGACAATCGCCGCTTTGGTAGCCAGCTCTCAACAGCATATTTGGCCTGCAGCCTTTGTTTCTGAGCTAGGACAAACGCTGTTGCAGCATCCCCACATGGTTCAGCATGACATGACGAGTCGTATGATATGGTTTTTGCCTGACGAATTACTCTATTGGATCGACTCTCAACAGTCTGATTCCTATTCAAGCAACCGCCTCCGTGATGAGCTCACCAGTTTGTTATCCCTTCGCGACAGAATCTTCCAATCTTTTAGACCATGACCCAACTCCTTCGACAGCAAGCCGAGCAGCAATTTGCTCATGAACTTCACGAACTTCAGCGGCAAGACAAGCTGCCTCGCCCTACCAATTGGAAGCTTTCTCCGCAAGCGGTGATGACGTATCTCATGGGGGGTAAATTGGCAGACGGTTTTGAGGTATCTCCCAAGTACATTGGAAGTCAACGACTCATGGAAACTGCTGTTGCGACCTTGGTCACGGATCGTGCGCTACTTCTCTATGGCCTTCCCGGCACTGCCAAAAGCTGGGTTTCTGAGCACTTAGCTGCGGCCACGACAGGAGACTCCACCCTCTTGGTTCAAGGCACCTCGGGCACGGGCGAAGAAGCCATTCGATATGGTTGGAATTATGCCCGTTTGCTCGCCGAAGGCCCTTCGGAAGCTGCTTTGGTCAAGACACCGATCATGATGGCCATGCAGACTGGGCGCATCGCGAGGATCGAAGAACTCACCCGAATCCCTTCCGATGTGCAAGATGCCCTCATCACCATCCTTTCCGAGAAAATGTTGCCCATCCCAGAACTGGGTAGCTCGGTTCAGGCGATCCGCGGGTTCAATGTCATTGCTACTGCCAACAATCGCGATAAAGGGGTGAATGAACTCTCCAGCGCTTTGAAACGCCGCTTCAATACTGTCATTTTGCCGCTACCGGACAACATCGACCAAGAAGTGGACATTGTGAGGCGGCGAGTCGAGAGTTTTGAAAAAGTCATGGAGTTGCCCGTGGAATCTCCTCCACTGGAAGAAATTCAGCGAGTCGTGACCATTTTCCGGGAGCTTCGCAGTGGCGTCACGTCAGACGGAAAAGTCAAGCTCAAAGTCCCCAGCAGTACTCTCTCCACTGCCGAGGCCATTTCTGTGGTCAATAATGGACTGGCGATGGCTGGCTATTTTGGGGACGGGCGCTTGCGCGCACACGATCTTGCCGCTGGGCTACAAGGGGCAATTGTCAAAGACCCAGTTCAAGATCAAGTCGTATGGCTGGAATACCTAGAGGCTGTGGTCAAAGGTCGATCCCAATGGAAGGATTTGTACCGCGCTTGTCGGGACTTCCAGTAATCTCAGCATACGACTCCGCTTATTTCCGGCCTCACTTGATTTTTCTGTATGGGCGTTCACATCTTCGGAATTCGACATCACGGTCCTGGCTCTTCCCGTCATCTACGGCAAGAATTAGTGAAGTTACAGCCAGACATGATTTTGGTGGAAGGCCCTTCTGAGGCAAACGGGCTGATTCCATTGCTGCGCGATCCTGACCTCCAGCCACCTGTAGCCATCTTAGCCTACCGCAGTGATAAGCCCTCTAAAGGAGTATTTTACCCTTTTGCTTCCTTTTCTCCTGAATGGCAAGCACTTACTTACGGATTAGAGACTGATACGCCTGTCCAATTTTTTGACTTACCGATTGGCTACTGGCTAGACGACTCAACGGACCGAGCCATGGAAAGATCTTTCCATGTCGGGGATCCCTTAGATGACTTTGCGCGCATCACGGGAAAGCCAGATGGAGAACGCTGGTGGGAGGAAATGGTGGAGTCAAGACGATCGGATGGAGGCAACATCTTCGCTGGTATTCAACTCGCTATGACCTCCCTGCGCGAAGCTTACCCGGAAAATACCAGCCCCAGAGACTTGGTGCGCGAAGCGTGGATGCGGCAAGAAATTCGGCGCTGCGAAAAAGATGGATGCAAGAGCATTGCCGTGGTATGCGGGGCTTGGCACGGTCCGGCACTGGAATCTATGCCACCGGCAAAGCAAGATCTCGCACTTCTCAAAGGCAAAAATGCTGTCAAGATCGAAACCACTTGGATACCCTGGACATTCGCCCGACTCACTTTCGCCAGCGGTTATGGTGCCGGATTGGTCTCCCCAGGATGGTATCGCCATATTTGGGAGTATCCGGAAGATGATGGCGTACAATGGCTCAGCCGAGCCGCTGAAGTGCTCAGGGAAGCGGGGAAAGATACTTCGACCGCGCACGTCGTGGAGGCTGTGCGCCTTGCTTCTACCCTCGCAGGCCTTCGGAATTTGTCTCGCCCTGGTCTGCAAGAATTTGATGAGGCCGTAGTAGCCGTGATGGGGATGGGGGACTCCATTTGGCTGGAACTCCTGAAAAAGCCTCTTGTGATCGGTGAGGACATTGGCCAGACTCCTTTGTCTTCTCCTAAAGTGCCTTTGGTCAAGGATGTTGAGGGCCTCCAAAAAAAACTGAGATTGACGATCAGTCCAGAGGAAAAAAGCTTGATCTTAGATCTTCGCAAAGACAATGATTTGGCCCGTAGCAGGCTGCTACATCGGCTCAATCTATTGGGAATACCTTGGGGAAAATCTGTCGCCATTCCTGGACAGGGAACTTTTAAAGAGCAGTGGAACCTTTCCTGGCATCCAGAATATCATATTCTACTGATTGAAAAAGGATTTTGGGGGAATACGCTTTCAGACGCGTGCGCCGCATTTTTAGAGGACCGAGCAACACATTCGCAATCGATCCCCGAGGTTGTGAAGATTTTGGAAGACACCATTCTCGCAGACTTACCAAAGGCCATGGAGAGCCTGATCCAGCGACTTGGCTCCCTTGCTGCAGCCTCGCCGGACCTGTCTAGTCTGATGAAATCTGTTGCTGGGCTCACCCGCGTGCTCCGTTACGGGGATGTGCGCCAGACCCAATTTCCAGAATTGAATGATATGCTGGCGGCAATGACGGTTCGGGTCTGCATCGGATATCCTTTCGCAGTCATAGGAATTGCCGACGACATCGCTCAGTCGCTGGTTCCTATGGTTCGGGGCATGGATGAATCTATTGGACTGAGCGAAGATTCGGAACACCTCGACCTGTGGTCGGCCTCTCTTGCGCAAGTAGGAAAATCTGATCGGAGCCACCCGCTCCTGGCAGGTTTGAGCATGCAATTGGCGTATCGCCGCCACCAGCTTTCCGACGAATGGCTGGACATGGCACTCCAGTTTTACTTCTCTGCCGCCAGTGACCCAGGCTTGGCTGCACAATGGCTAGAGGGATTTCTTTCAGCATCTGGATCAATCCTGTTGATTGATCCAGCACTCTGGAAAGCGGTTTTTGACTGGATTGAATGTTTGCCAGAGGAGCGTTTTTTGGCTTCTCTCCCTGTTTTAAGACGAACTTTTTCTGAATTTTCTCCAGCTGAAAAGCGAAAGATAGGCGAAAAGGCAAAGTCGGGCTCCCATGGGACAATGAACATTTCCGAAAGCTCACTTCCCCAAAACAATGAATTGGGAATCATGGCCGCTCACACCGTTTTGGCCCTTCTTGGCATTCAACCTTCATCGACATGAGCACCCCCACACTTACCCGCTGGAGACTGATACTCGGCGGCCAAGACGACGGAACCCAAACGACACTGGCAGGAGATCTCTTGAAAATGGATGCCACGCTGGAAGCCCTGTATGGTGGCGATCGGCGGGGAGGGCTGGGGCATTCATCGCCTAAAGTGAGCCGATGGCTGGGAGACATCCGAAATTATTTTCCGCAGGCGGTGGTAAAAATCATGCAACAAGATGCCATCGAGCGACTCCATCTCAACCATCTCCTCCTTGAAAAAGAAATGCTCGAAGCTGTCGAGCCAGATGTCCTGCTCATCGCTACACTCTTGTCATTGAAGGGAGCTATCCCAGACAAAACCAAGGATTCCGCCCGAGAATTGGTGAAAAAATTGGTGGACCGACTCCTGCCGCAACTCTCAGGCCCTACCCAGCAAGCCATCCAAGGCGCCATCCATCGATCTCTCTCTACCAGAAACCCGCGGCACAAAGACATTGACTGGAACAAAACCATTCTGAAAAATCTCAAAAACTACCAACCTAGCCATAAAACAATCATACCAGAGGTTCGCTATGGTTTTGGCAGAAAGCGGAGACAGGTCAAGGACATCGTTTTGTGCATTGACCAAAGCGGCTCCATGGGCAGCTCGGTGGTGTATTCCGGAATCTTTGGGGCAGTACTCGCCTCTCTCCCTGCGGTCTCTACACACCTTGTCGTCTTTGATACCGCTGTTGCTGATCTCACAGAAGAATTATCAGATCCTGTGGAATTACTCTTTGGACTTCAACTAGGCGGCGGTACCGATATCGCCAAAGCTCTCTCTTACTGCCAGCAAATCATTCCGCGTCCTTCCGACACCATTTTGGTGCTCATCTCCGACCTATTTGAAGGCGGTAATCAGGCAGACATGCGCAAAAGAATCTCCCAAGTGGTAGGAGCCGGGGTGCAGGTGATCGTCCTGCTGGCCCTGAATGATGAGGGTGCCCCTGCCTATGACCAGCACAATGCGAAATTTATGGCAAATCTCGGAATTCCTGTATTTGCTTGTACGCCCGATCTCTTTCCAGAACTCATGGCCTCTGCCATTCAGCAGCAAGATCTCCACCAGTGGTCTTCTTCCAAGGGCATCGTTCTAAAATAACATCCACCCTACCCTTCTCAGCCAGCACCTCGAGCCTCGCTGAATTTCGGGGCTCCCTGGTTGAATGCTGTGGGAGAAGGGCGTATTTTGGCATCAATGAATGCTGTCTTTAACATTTGGCTCAAGGAGATTACCTACCTCAAAAAGGTCGGACCTAAGCGTGCGGAGGTGCTGGCTTCTGAGCTGAACATCAAAAATTATGGCGATTTGCTCCATTTTTACCCGCGCAAGTACGTGGACCGGAGCCAGGTATCAAAGATTTCGCAACTGAGCGGGGAGGAATCGCAGGTCGTGCTCGTGGGCAAAATCGTTCACCTGGAACTTCTCCAAGCCAAAGGGGGGAGCAGTCGGCTCCGGGGCGAGTTCAGCGATGGCTCCGGGTCCTTGGATCTGGTTTGGTTTCAAGGTGTGAAATGGGTGCAAAACAGCCTCAAAATCGGTGAAGAAGTTGCCATATACGGCAAATTGGCGCGATACGGCAGTACCTGGCAGATCACCCATCCAGAGGTCGATTTCTTGCAAGCTGAAGACGGCAGCAAAGGCATGGGCATCATTCCGTATTATTCTTCGACGGACAAGCTCTCCCGCTTGGGTCTCGACTCCCGCGGCCTTCGGACCCTGACTGGCAAGCTTCTCGATGAGGCGCATTCGGCCATCACCGAGACCCTGCCTCCCTATTTTTGCGAACGGTTTCGGCTCATTGATCGCCAGGAAGCCCTGCTCAACATCCACTTTCCGCGTAGCTTTGAAATGTTACAAGCCGCTCGCTGGCGCTTGAAGTTCGAAGAGCTATTTTACTTCCAACTAATGCTCGCCCGACGCCGCAAAGTGCGCAGTTCGGAGCGAGAGGCTTCTCCCTTCGAGCGAGTCGGCGAGTACTTCCTCACTTTTTTTGAGCAGCACATGCCCTTCGAGCTCACGGGCGCACAAAAGCGCGTCCTCAAAGAAGTTCGTCGCGATTTGGCTCGCCCAATACAAATGAATCGCCTCGTGCAAGGAGATGTGGGCAGTGGCAAGACAATGGTCGCCTTCATGACCATGCTTCTGGCCAAGGACAATGGATTTCAGTCGGCTATGATGGCCCCTACGGCCATTTTGGCGGAGCAACACTTGCGCAAACTCAGCGAAATGGCCGACAAGGTCGGCATCAAGGTCGATCTTATCGTAGGGGGACAACGCGCGGCGGCGCGAAGGGA
>DAITMB010000080.1:20990-23250 GCA_036835375.1 Bacteroidota bacterium | reverse complement strand
GTGTTGAATCAATTACTCCTTGATGAGAAGCCGTTCCAGCTTTTCGAGGCGAAGATGTAGCGCCTCATTTTCCGATTGTTGGGCTTGGACTTGCGCTTCCAAATCCGAAATGAGATCCTGCTGCTCCTGAATAGCTTTGATGGCCACGACTGAAAACCCCGCGTAATCCATGGTATAGTTGGCTTCGTTCCCATCTCCTGAGGAGAGATTGACTAATTCTGGGAAAAGCGGCGCAGCAGATTGTGCCAAGAAGCCCAGCGAGTTCTTGGCGTTGGCATCTTGATGGGTGTAGCGGTAGGTCATGGGTTCAAGTTCCAAAACCTTGTTTAAAGTGGAGGACATTGGCTGAATTGCTGTTTTCAGGCGTTCATCAGAGATCACTGTGTATGCGCCAGTCACGGCAAAACGGCCCACATTGGAGACTCCAGAATAGATCCAGAGTTCGCCTCCATTGTTCACCGTGTATAAGGTCCAGCTGTGGTTGTTTGTGCCCTCATTTTGAATCTTCAGGCCCTGACTGGTGTTGTTGGATCCTGCTCCGTTGGAGTGGACTAGGTGAATGTCATGCGAGGGGTTGAGCGTACCGAATCCTGCGCGCTTGCCATCGGTAAGCGATAGGATATTCCCTGCCGAGGAGTGAAAAAGGTTGAGCCGGGCACTACCGCTGGTCACGGAGTTCAAGGCTGCGATTTGCCAGTTGGAGCTTCCAGAAGCATTTTGGAGCTGGATCCGCGCATAATCGTTCACATCAGTCTCCTCTACCAATAAAGTAGGAAAATTCGTGGAGCTGTTTCCACTGACATGTAATTTTCCGTTTGGGGTTTCTTTACCAATTCCGACCCTTTGATTGCCCAGATTTACAGAAAGGATAGGTACGCCCGAAGCCAGGAAGTTGTACACATCGATCGTGTCTCTATACTCCAGGCCCCAATCGCTAAAGTTAGGCGAATGGGCCAACACCATTCGGTTGGCATTTTGGGTACCGGCGCCAAATTGGTAGACCATCGGGTTGTTCGCAGCTGAGGTAGCTGGAAAGCGGATGCTGGCATTCGGATCGGTATAAATGGTGGTTCCTGTGGCGCCTTGCACCTGGAATTTATCGCCATTGCCTACCGTAAGCGTCGCGGCTGGCGTCGCATCACCAATTCCTACGTTTCCGGTATTGAAATGAACGTCGCTGCCCGCAGTGGTCCACTGGCTACTACCACCCTCAATGTCAGCGGAGGGCGTCCACACGGTGCCATTCCACTTGAGGACTTGGCCGTTGGCAGGAGCAGAGGTGCTCACATCCCCGAGATGTTCCAGCCTCATGTCGGTCGCGACTTTTGCATACGGGACAGCAGAAAGTGCCGTCGCCGGGATCGTCGCGCCATTGATCTGCACTTCCAAAAAATACTGGTCCGAGAGCCATTCCAGATCGAAACTACCCGACACAAGCACGCCTTCTCCGATCACTACGGCAAACAAGCCAAATTCATTGGTCGAAGGAGTGTGCGTCTCTTCAAACACATTGGGCCCAGCTGCACTTCCTTCTCGAATCACAAATCGAAGGGTGAGAGACTCATTCGCCAGAATGGCGCCGCCAGCATCGCGGGCCACGCCTTGGTACTGAAATCCTTGGGGCTGTGCCCAAGCACATAAGCAACTCATCAGCGCCACAGTGAGCAAGAAAGCTGTTTGGATAGCTTTTTTCATTGGAATTGGGTTTGGTATAAGGACGTTTAAAAAAAATGAAAAGAAGAGAAAGGCGATTTTGAGCATTGGCTCAAAATGCTACTCCATGAGCTTTTGCAAATCGAAAAGCCCTACGGAGCACTTGACCTTGTCTCTGTGATCTTTTCATTGGATATAGAAAGACGCGCAGAAGAAGCGTATTACAGGTTGCTGGACTGTGTATTATTGAGAATCTCGAAAATAATTGTGTTCAAAACACGCCGGGCCTGTTTATTTCGCTCGCAGAAATATACTGAATTTCAAGATCAATGCCAGCGTCATTGCTATTTTTGAGGATCGATTCTAATGACCTGTATTTTGGGCGCAGATTCATCCTGACTAATACATGGATCGTGTCAAAGCTGATCGTGCTGTGGGAATATTCCTTCGATGAATGCGCGAACCATGCGCAGGACATGGAAGACAAAAAATTAGGTACAAAACCAAGTGCTTTTGCCACCTGATGTTGTACCCATGATTAAATTTTGCTCTAAGATTAGGCGTAATGAAATTTCCCCTACTCGGCTGCCGATTTTAGTCACATTTG
>DAITMB010000080.1:1953-20890 GCA_036835375.1 Bacteroidota bacterium | reverse complement strand
TTAGTCACATTTGCATGTTTCACATTCTTGCTGCGTTGCAAATCCTTTCTGAGAACATCCACTATAAGCGATTTGCTCACATTCGTCATTGCCTGCATCATAAAACCATCTGTTGAAGATTGCCGCACAAAGCTCATTTGTTGGGGGAGCTTCACTACAAGTAGCAATGGGGGGATCACAATCCTTAGAACAGCTTGTCATGCAAAATGCAAAAGCCAACGGAAATAGGAGCTTCACGGCCAATGATTTACGAGTCATTTGGTTTTGATGAGGTTGAAGTTCAAGTTAGGATTAATTCTCCTCAACTTTCAAGGTTCTTGTTGATCCTACTTTCACCAGCACCTGTTGTAATTGCCAAAAAATTCACCTGAGCGCCACCCAATGATAGGTAATCAAATCAGTCTATTTGCTTGATTTCTTGCTTGATTTCATTGCTTTTACTTTCTTGATCTTCTCGTCAGATAAAAACTTCTGATATGCATCCGTTTCGATACCGTGGAGGGAAATTTTTCCTTCCTCGTCTGCATGTACCCCAAAGCCATAGATTTTTGTCAGTGGAGATGATCGGAAGCAAGGCTGTCCCTTAGAGAAAAAATTCTTTCTGGCCTCTTGGTATTCTGCGGGTGTCAAATCATTTCTGTCAGCAAATACTTGGAATAAGATCTCGTCAGAGGTGAATTTGTAAGGGTTTTGTGCCAATATTTCATACTGCATTTCCGCCACGGTTTTCTTGTTGCCTCTCGATGGCGGCTTCGTGCCGGAAGTTACTTTTGTATCGGCTGCCACTTCGATCAAAGTGTCGAAGTAGTTCGTTGTGTGCTCTTTCATATTGTCTGCTGTTTTGCTTTCATACAAAAGTACCTGGTAATCATTGAGAACTCCGATATCTCTACCGTTTTTTTAGCGTCAGGCGCAGTTAAAAATTTTTTTGCTGCCTGTTCATTTCACGCAGCCTCTACCCATGCCGGCTCAGCGAAATCCTTGATTGATTTGCTCCAGCACGTTTGTTCCGGGGCAGAGCTCTAATTCTGTCAACTGATTCAACGGGCGGATGCTCGTCCCCATTAGCTCATGAATGTCTCGGCTGTCAGGATCTACATAGATCAGTCCCGTGAGAATGTCAGATCGCTCCTGAGCCTCCCGCACATGAAGAAGTGCTGCTGTCCGATCCCGTGGATCCCAGCCCGCGCTGAGCTTGCGAAGCTGAATCCAAGAGCCATCGTGCATGGAAACCTCAGCGGAGGATCCCGCTTCGTAGTCGATCAAAATGGGATCTTGGAATGGCACTTCATCCACCTGTGGACTCGGGCCGAGGTGATCGCGAACGAATTGATAGGATTTGGTGGACCCGGGATTGTTGTTGAACGTGACGCAGGGAGAAATCACGTCCAGAAAAGCAAACCCGGGATGTGACATGGCGGCCTTGAGCAGGGGCACGAGTTGCGTTTTGTCGCCCGAAAAGCTTCTCCCGACGAATGTAGCGCCCAGTTCGATGGCGAGTGTGACCATGTCGATTCCCTGAAAGGGATTGGGATCTCCTTTTTTGCTCACCGATCCAAGGTCCGCTGTCGCAGAATCCTGTCCTTTGGTGAGGCCATAGCAGCCATTGTTCATCACGACGTACACCATGTTGAGGTTGCGCCGGACCACATGGCAAAACTGTCCCATGCCGATGGAAGCGGAATCTCCGTCGCCGGACACGCCGAGATATATCAAATCTCGGTTAGCCATGTTGGCGCCGGTGGTCACTGAAGGCATGCGTCCATGCACGGAGTTGAATCCATGTGAATGCGACAAGAAATAGGTCGGCGTTTTGGAAGAGCAGCCAATGCCACTGAGCTTGGCCACGCGGTGAGGCTCTATGCTGAGTTCATAGCAAGCCTGCACAATGGCGCTTGAAATGGAGTCGTGACCACATCCAGCGCAGAGCGTGGAGATTGCACCTTCATAGTCGGACTTTGAATAGCCCAAGTCATTGCGGGGAAGTGCCGGATGGCGAAAGGTAGGGCGGAGATAGGTCATGGGCGAGAGCGTGAGAAGTTCATGGGCGAATGTGGGGAGGACAATCCCAGAGAAAGGTCTGCCAAGTGCTGCTGCACGCTGCGCAGGATGGCGTCGGCAGTGATGGGCATGCCGTCGTAGTGAAGGCTCTTGATGAGTTTTTTGGGGTCAATTTCCAGTTCGTTGATCAACAAGGAGCGAAGCTGTGCTTCTCGATTTTGTTCTACTACGAAGATCCGTTCGTGTGCCATGATAAATTCAGCCACCTCCTCCGAAAAAGGAAAGGAGCGAATGCGCATCGAATCAATCACCAGATCTTCAGCAACCAAGAGGTCCATCGCCTCTGCTGCGGCATAGGCAGAGGTCCCAAAAAAGACCAATCCCAGCTCGCTGCGGTGTGTCGCCTGATACAATTCTGGCTTAGGCAGCACAGATTTAGCCGTTTCCCACTTGCGGGCCATTCGGTCTAGCACCCGCGCATGAACTTTCCCATCTTCGGTGTAACGGGCATATTCGTCGTGAGAGGAGCCACGGGTAAAAAAGGCACCCTTTGTAGGGTGGGTACCTGGGAGGGTGCGATACCCAATCCCATCGCCATCTACGTCGCGATACCGGCCCCAATCGGGCAGGGCCTCCAATTCCTCGGCGCTGAGTACTTTGCCTCGGTCATATCTTCGTGTGTCATCCCAAGCCAATGGGGGCGAAAGGTGGTCATTCATACCCAAATCCAGATCAGACATCACGATGATGGGCGTTTGAAAGCGGTCTGCAAAATCGAAGGCTTGGGCCGTCATTTCAAAACATTCTGCAGGAGTGGACGGAAACAACAGCATGTGCTTAGTGTCGCCATGAGAGGCATAGGCCGCGAGAGTGATATCAGATTGTTGTGTGCGGGTGGGCATGCCTGTGGATGGACCACCGCGCTGCACATCGACAAGCACAGCGGGAATTTCTGCGAAGAAAGCCAAACCGAGAAATTCGCTCATAAGCGACACGCCAGGCCCGGAGGTAGCCGTGAAGGCTCTGGCCCCATTCCACATCGCGCCGATCACCATGCCCATCGCAGCCAGTTCGTCTTCGGCTTGCACGATCGCATAGTTTTTTTCTCCAGTGCTGGGGTCGATTCGTAGTTTTTTGGCATATCCGGCAAATGCTTCCACCACCGAGGTCGATGGGGTGATGGGATACCATGCAACAACGGTCGCCCCGCCGTAAATAGCGCCAAGTGCTGTGGCGGTGTTGCCTTCGATGAGAATGCGGTCGCCGATGAGGTCCCGGCGCTCGACACGCATCGGGAGCGGGCAAACTGGCAGCTGGGAAGCGTAGGTAAAGCCCAAGTCCACCGCCTGAAAATTTAGCTTCACGAGCGCCTCCTTTTTGCCAAACTGTTCTCGTATCAGGGTGTGAATCACCTCCATGTCCATTTCTAGGAGTGCGACAAGCGCCCCGATGTAGATCATGTTTTTGAGGAGTTGCTGCTGCCGGGCCTGGTCAAAGTGGTCCATCGCCAACTGCATCATCGGGATACCGATGAAGTGAATATCCTCGCGCATCATAGAGGGTGGCAGGGGGCGGGTGTTGTCATAGACAAAATATCCGCCACTGCGAAGCTCTGCGATGTCTTTGGTCATACTTTGGGGATTCACACCCACAAGCAAGTCGATCTCTTCTCGCCGACCCAGGTAGCCTTTTTCACTGATTCTCACCTCATACCAAGTCGGTAAGCCCTGGATGTTGGAGGGGAAAATGTTCTTGGGAGATACAGGGATTCCCATGCGGAAGATGGCTTTGGAAAACATGCCATTGGCACTGGCGGACCCTGTGCCGTTGACGTTGGCAAAGCGGACCACGATGTCGTTGACCGACCTCACAGAACTCATAAGATGTTGCAGGCTTTGGTAACTTGGTAAAAAAACTTTTGCATATCCCACGCAGAAGTGGGACAGCGCTCGGCGCACAGCCCGCAGTGGAGGCACACATCTTCGTCCTTGACCATGACGCGGGTGGTGGGCAGGGGATCGGAGACCATCAGGTCTTGGCTCATGTGAAGGGCAGGAGCCGAGAGACGGCGGCGAAGATCTTCCTCCTCGCCGTTGGCCGTAAAGGTGATGCAGGACGTAGGGCAAATATCCACGCAGGCGTCGCACTCGATGCAGGCGCTGGTCGTGAAGACCGTCTGAACGTCACAGTTGAGGCAACGCTGGGCTTCCTTGTAGCCCGTGTCCCGATCAAATCCCAATTCTACCTCGATCTTTCGATGAGAAAGGGTCATGGCTTTTTGGGCGTGTGGCACGGGGTAGCGCAAGTCGTCCACCACGGGGCTATCGTAGCTCCATTCGTGAATGCCCATTTTCTGGCTCACCAGGTTGGTCATTGGGGCTGGACGATCGTGAAGGTCTTTGTTTTCGCAGAAATAATGGATCGAGATTGCGGCTTGATGACCCTGGGCCACGGCGGTGATCACGTTTTCAGGGCCAAAAGCGGCGTCTCCTCCAAAAAACACCTTCGGCAACGTCGATTGAAACGTCGTCTTGTCCAGTACGGGAAGCTCCCATTTGCCAAACTCAATGCCGAGGTCCCGCTCAATCCATGGGAAGGCATTGTCTTGTCCGATGGCAATGATCACATCATCGGCCTCAATGAACACATCAGGCTCGCCCGTAGGCACGAGCTTTCTGCGGCCTTGCGCGTCATAGACCGCCTCCACTTTTTCAAACCACATGCCTCGGAGTTGGTCATTTTCCACGACGAATGACTTCGGAGGCATGTTGTTGAGGATAGGAATGTCCTCGGCGATTGCATCCTGAATTTCCCAGGGAGAGGCTTTCATGTCCGAAAAAGGAGAGCGCACGACCACGGTGACTTGTTCGCCACCTAAGCGACGCGACGTGCGGCAGCAGTCCATGGCGGTGTTGCCGCCTCCGAGCACAATGACTTTTTTGCCGATTTTCTGGCGATGTTCAAAGGCGACGTCGGCGAGATACTGGATGCCAATGTGGACATTCTTGCCAGCTTCTTCACGTCCGGGGAGTGAGAGATCGCGGCCTTTGGGTGCACCCGTCCCGACAAAGATTGCGTCGTAATCCTGTGCCAGAACCTCTTTCATGCTGCTGACATAGTGATTGAAGTGGGTGTGAATGCCCAGATCTAGCACATAGTTGACTTCTTCATCGAGCACCTCTTCTGGCAGGCGGAATGCAGGGATTTGGGTGCGCATCATTCCGCCACCCTTGATCCACTCATCAAAGAGGTGAATCTCGTAGCCTAAGGGAGCGAGGTCACGGGCGACCGTGAGAGAGGCAGGCCCGCCGCCGATGAGGGCGATTTTTTTGCCGTTGGCTGCGAAAGGTCCTTGGGGCATTCGGCTTTTGACTTCGCCTTTGTTGTCAGCGGCGACGCGCTTGAGGCGACAAATGGCTACAGGCTCCTCTTCAATTCGGCCTCTGCGACAAGCGGGTTCACAGGGGCGGTCGCAGGTGCGGCCCAGGATGCCGGGAAACACATTGGATTCCCAATTCACAAGGTATGCATCGCTGTAGCGACCCGCGGCAATGAGCCGAATATACTCGGGCACGGGCGTGTGGGCCGGGCAGGCATACTGGCAGTCAACCACTTTGTGGAAGTATTCTGGATGCTGGGTATCGGTTGGTTTCACGAGAGCAGGAGCTAAGTAGTAGAAGCACGGAACGACATTTATAATAAGAAGGTAGGGATTTTTTTCTGAAGAAAGGATATGTTCTTACAGGTGCACCCGGTAGGTGAGGGGATGGGATAATCGCTTGAGACGAATTATGAAAGTATTTTATGAGAGAGGTATGTGGGATTTCCAATTTTTTGAATCACATTGATGCCCGATTAAAAGAATCTATGCCCGAATGTTTTTTTAATTCTCCCAAGAACGTCAGGCACAGGCACGAATGTGACTGCTTTCTGTGAGGGCTTGTATTTTTTTGCATTATCAACCAATAAGTTATTCTATGTTGAAATTTCGTATCCTCCGCGCTTGCTTTTTTTTAGCACTTGTGTTTCTCTTTTGCGTGCTTCCGAGTGTGTCATTTGCTCAAACGGCGGAAGAGCTTCAAACAAAGTATCTTCGTTATCTCGAAGCAAATGACTGGAAGGGCTGGGTGGATGAAGATGGCGATGTGCAATTTAAAGATGGGGAGAGAACCTATTTTATAGGGGTAAATCCCGGAGATTTGCAGTTTTTTCGCTTAGTGCTTCCAAACATCTGGCCCATTGAGTCGGAGCAGGAACGCCGGGAAGTGTATGCCGCATGTGATGTTGTAAACAGAAGCATGAAAGTGGTGAAAATATACACCGTCAACGACAATGTGTGGGTGTGCATGGAGGTGTTTGTCAGCGACGAAGGCGATTTCAAGGCGTTTCTCAAAAGAGGGATTGAAGTCATTGATGACGCGGTGACAACTTTTGTAGAAGAAATGCCCTGACGACTCATGGATAGAGAGAGGCACGAATCGTGCACTCCTCCGATCAATTGGGTGAAAAAAGGAAATGAAGCAGGGGCTTGACTATCCAATCAGGCTCCTGCTTTGCATACACAGAGACTCGATTGTGCGCTGAAATGGAGGTGCTTGTCACGCTTATGGCGCGAGGCGCCCGAGAGTCCAGGCCCCTCCTGCTTTTAGGCGGTAAAAGATGCGGTCGTGAAGGCGGCTGGCGCGTCCTTGCCAAAATTCCAAATAGTCTGGAATCACCCGAAATCCTCCCCAATGGGGCGGCCTAGGAATATCCTCTACGCCTTCAAATCGCTCCTGCACCTTCCGAAGGGATTCTTCGAGGAATTCCCGATGGTCGATGGGTTGGCTCTGTGGAGAGGCCCAGGCACCGAGGCGACTTCCCCGGTCACGGCTCGCGTAGTATTGGTCCGACTCAGCTGGACTGACCCGCTCCACGTGGCCCTCTATGCGCACTTGACGCTGAAGCTCTGCCCAGAAAAAAGTCAGTGCTGCTGCGTTTTCTGATGCTATGGCCTGAGATTTGGCACTTTCGTAATTGGTGTAAAACACAAATCCACGTTCGTCAAACCCCTTCAGCAGGACAATCCGCACGGAGGGACGGCCTTGATAGACGGTCCCCAGGCTCATGGCATTGGGTTCAGGCACTTCACTTCGCACCGCTTCCTGAAACCAAGTTTCAAACTGCAAAATGGGCGTGGGTGCTGCCTCGGCGAGGTCAAGACTTCCCTTGGTATATTCGACGCGGAGGTCGGCAACAGATTGACGGATAGACATAGGATCAAAAAAAGGTCAAAAGAATCACAAAGCTGTACACACAATAATAAGGAACCTTAGGCTTGGTTTTAGGGGAATAATCTGATGGGGCGCGGTTTTGTTCGGCGAGAGAAGGGTTGATGGTGCAAAAAGGAGCACGCACGTGATGGCTGGCCGATGCTGTAACCTGTGGTCATATTTGATGACAATTGGCATAACACAAGCCGGGGTCTGAGCAATAACTCCACACTAGCGTAATGATTTTATAATATAACAGGATTTGTGTATTAAGCCTCTATTAAATCTTGCTCAGTGGCCCAAAATGGGACGACTAACTGCCTACTTTTGGTCGGAATTTCAATTCAGACAATTTCATTAACAGAATTCTAATGAAGAATTTTTCCCCACTATTTTCTTCCCTCGTGCCGCTGTGGCGTGTGGCCCTGATGGGCCTGCTCCTGCTGCAAATGCAGCCTGCAATGTCGCAGGAAGCGCTCCAAGTGCGCGGACGCGTGCTAGATACCAACAGCCAGGAGCCGCTGGTAGGAGCTACCGTGCAGGTGAAAGGCACACTGACTGGGATCAACACGGACGTGGACGGTGCATATTCGATCACGGTGCCAAATGGAGATGCCATTTTGGTGGTCTCTTATTTTGGGTATGACAAGCAGGAGTTTCTTGTGGGGAGTAACAGCACCCTGGACATCCTTTTGCAAGCCAATGACTACGCGATAGAGCAAGTTCTCCTTGTGGGCTACGGCAGCACAGCCAAAAAAGACTTGACTGGGTCGGTGACCTCCATCAAAAGCGAAGATTTCAACCGTGGAATCATCAACTCTCCGGAGCAACTGCTCCAGGGCAAAGTGGCTGGCGTGAACGTGACCTCCGCCAGCGGAGAGCCAGGAACGGGCCAAAACATCACTGTGCGTGGGCCAGGTGGCGTTCGTACTGGTAGCACACCACTTTTTGTGCTAGATGGATTGGCACTCGACAATTCGAGTACCGGCGGCGCGGTGAATCCCCTGACCTTCCTAAACCCCGACGACATTGAGTCGATCGATGTGCTCAAGGATGCCTCCGCTACCGCTATCTATGGTGCCCGTGGGGCCAATGGCGTGATTCTGATCACGACCAAGCGCGGAAAAGAAGGCGTGTCGAGCTTCAGCTACAGTGGCAACCTTGGGTTTTCGAACATTGCTCGTCCGCTGGACATTTTTTCTGCGGATCAATATCGTGAGGAAGTGGTGAAGCTCGGCGGTATCCTCGAAGATCGCGGCAACAACACCGACTGGCAAAACGAAATCACTCGCCAGGCAATCACGCAAAATCACAATTTTTCGCTGGGTGGCGGTGCTAAAGGCCTCACTTATTTCGCCTCTTTTGGGGTGCAAAATCAAGAAGGCATCCTGAAGAACAATCAGTTCGATCGCCTCACAGGGCGGATCAATGCCACGCAGAAGTTTTGGGATGATCGCCTTTCCATTGACGTGAACTTGAGTGCGACCAACACGACAAACGAGCGACCTCCAATCGGATTTTTGATCGGCAGTGCCATTACCGAGAATCCTACTTTCCCTGCCTACGACGCAGAAGGCGCTCCTTATGTGGACGAGACCTTCACCAGCCCGCTGGCGATTTTGGAGTTAGAGAAAGACATCACCACCACCAATCGTATCATTGCAAACATTTCGCCTTCCCTCACCCTCTTCAAAGGCTTGGTGTATAGGCTAAACTATGGATTGGACAATTCTACTTCCACCCGCGACTTGCAGTCCCTGGCGAGCAATCTGCCCCAGCGGGATGGTCGCTTGGAGTCGCGCTACACCATCAACCGCAACGAGCTGATCGAAAACTACCTGACTTACACCTATCAAGGTGGAAATCAGAGCTTTACGGTTCTTGGCGGGCATTCCTACCAGACGATCTTCGTGCAGGGACGCTCCAGTAGCATCAACAAGTTTCCGGTGTCGGAAGTAGAGCCGATCTACAACCCTGGCTTGGGCCAAGAGTTGACCCTAGCTGCCAATGCTCCTTCCGGTTTCGCCGTGATCAATGAACTGCAATCCTTTTTCTCGCGGGTCAACTACCAATTGATGGATAAATACCTCCTGACCGCTACGGTGCGGGCAGACGGTTCTTCGAAGTTTGGAGATAACAACAAGTATGGGGTGTTTCCTTCCTTTTCTCTCGGCTGGCGCATCACCGAGGAGGCTTTTATGCAGAATTCGCCTTTCAGCGAATTGAAACTCCGCGGTGGCTATGGATTGACAGGAAACCAAGAGATCCCTTCGAAAATCACGCAGCCCCTCTTCACCTCGACTGTGTCTGGTTCTGCAAGCTACCCCCTCACACCAGAAGGACCTTTTCCTGCGGGCACCTCATTCGCTCGCTTGGCCAATCCTGATATCCAGTGGGAAGTGTCATCTCAGGTGGACATTGGTCTCGACTTCGGCTTTTTTGACGGAGCGCTGGTAGGTACGATCGACTACTTCAACAAAGTGTCGAACAACATCCTGCTGGAAGTGATTCCCGCAGATCCTGTGCAGCCAGCTAGCAGCGTCTGGACCAATGTGCCGGATATGACCATCACCAACCAAGGCATTGAGCTTGACTTAAACTATCGCTTTCTCTCCAAGAAAGATTTCCGCTTCGAGATCGGTGGGAATGTCACTTTTATCGACAACATCGTGGAAAATTCTCCCTATTCAGTCATTCCTTCGGGAAGCGCTTCTGGTTCCGGGTTGACTTCCGCGACGATCAACGGCTACATCAATGGCCAACCCATCGGTACTTTCTTCCTGCGTGATTTCACCGGATATGACGAAGATGGCCTAAGCGTGTATCGCGACATCAACGGCGATGGCCTCGTAGGTGACGATGACCGCGTGGCCGCAGGATCTGCCCTGCCTACGCGCATCTTTGGATTCAACACCAGCATGAGCTACAAAGGTTTCCAGTTGATCGCCAACCTCAATGGGGTCAGTGGCAACAAGATCTACGACAACACCGCCAACGCCAATTTCTACAAGCTCCGCTTGTCCAAAGGCATTAATACGACGCCTGAAGCCATCGCCGACGAAGAGGAATCCATCAATAATGCAGCACCTGTATCGACCCGCTTCTTGAAAGACGGCGCTTTCTTGCGTCTCAACAACGTGGCGCTCACCTACAGCCTCAACCCTAATCTCATCGGTCTGGGCCAGTTTGTGCAAGGGATTCGCTTCTCTGTTACAGGGCAGAATCTCTTGGTATTGACGAATTACAATGGGTTTGATCCCGAAATCAATACCGACCGCACCATCAACGGGGTTTCTTCTTATGGCATTGACTACTTGAGCTATCCACGTGCGAAGTCTATCATTTGTGGCCTGAATGTCACCTTCTAAATTGTACTGACACATGAAAAAGAGCATATTTTTCCTTTCTTTTTTCGTTTTGCTGGCGACTTCCAATAGCTGTACTGACCTGGCGGAAGTGATCCTCGACGAGTCCTCCGCAACGGGCCTTTCTGACAGAGAAGCTGCCGAGGGCATCATCGCCCCAGTTTACGCCTTGCTGCCGACCATTTTCCAGCACACCCGCTATTTCGCATTGCAGGAAATCTCAACCGACGAAGCCATTCTTCCCTACCGGGGCGGCACGGACTGGGGTGACAACGGGATTTATCTCGAAATGCACCAACACAACTACCGCAGCACCGATCCCAACATCCGCAATACGTGGAATTCATTGTTGACCAGCATTTCCCGGGCGGTGACGGCGATCAATGTGTTGCCAACGAACACCGATCCTTCTGCGGCACTCTACCTGGCAGAAGCACGCGGCATGAGGGCTTACTATTCTTTGCTAACACTCGACCTTTTCGGTGTCGTGTTTGTGAAGGACAACCTTGGCGAAGCTTCTACGATCTTGCGTGGCGCAGATGCTGTGTCTTGGATCGAAACCGAACTCTTAGCCGTAGAGCCACTCTTGAGCACAGAAGTAGGCCCAGGAAGGCTTACGCGAGGCGGCGCATGGGGATTGTTGGCCCGCTTGCACCTCAATGCGGCGGTGTATCGCGACCCTTACGCGGCAAACTTTAATTTTTCTGCCGAAGACATGGACAAGGTGATCGACTACACCGACCGGATCATCAATTCAGGACAGTATCAGCTTGCGCCCGACTATTTTTCGATTTTTGATGCGGACAATTACACGAACCCTGAGCTGATTTTTGTGGTAGATCAGCGCGCTGAGCTGAATGGACACAATCGCATGGCGTACTTCTCTTTGGCGGGAGACCACTATCCCTTGCCACAGTTCCCCAACGCCAATGGAACCGATGGCCCCGGTATCACCTCGGATTTTTATCAGACTTGGGTGAGTGCGTATGGCAGCGAAGATCCTTCGATCGATCCAAGATTTTATCAGCAGAATATTTCCATCTATACCAATCCTGGTGATTCCTGTGTGGCAGCGTCAGATTTCAAGATTGACCGCGGCATCCTTCGGGGCCAACAGTATGGTTTGATTCGCACCAACGGTGTGTTTGAAACTTGTGCCGACGGCAGACTTCGGATCGGCCCGCTTTTCAACAACTCTCGCAGCCGCCCTGACCTCCCGGTTGATTTTACCGAAAAAATCGATTTTACGGTAGAAGGAAGTAACTACAGTTCTGGATATCGGGTGGAGAAATACGAATTCAGCCCCAAATCCGCCAGTGGTCGGAACTTTGGCGACCACGACATTGTGATCCTGCGACTGGCCGATGTGTACTTGATGCGCGCAGAAGCCAAGCTCCGCAAAAATAATGACGCCAGCAGCGCCCTCAGTGATGTCAATACCGTGCGCGGTTCCCGCACCGCCACAACGCCGCCGCCAGCTTTGAATTCAATGTCGATAGACTTGCTCTATCGCGAGCGTGGATTTGAGTTTTATTGGGAAATGCTGCGTCGCTCGGACATGATCCGCTTTGGAAAGTACGAGGACACTTGGACTGAAAAAACCAATTCAGACCCACGTAAGCGTTTGTTCCCTATTCCTCAAACGGCCATCGACGGAGCCTCGAATCTCCCTGGCTACCTCATCCAGAACGAAGGATATTGATTTCATGCATGGCAGGGACTGGCCCTGCGAATCATTAGCGCGCTCCTCCCGGATTCTCCCGAATCTTGGAGGAGCGTTTTTTTGAAAGAAATGTGATGAGGAAATTCTACCAACGCGCTCATCCCGCTGTGCTGGCGATGCCGCAGAACTCGCCTAGATAAGTAAGGAAAAGGAAAGTCAGTGCAATCGATTGCATGGTACGAGAGATTTTTGTATTCTTGTCCTGATCCCTCATTCCTGACCCCTAGCTTTTAGACTATGATCAACTACCACGTAAGACACGGCGCGCACCCCGATGATGTCAAAGGATATGACACCGACAAGCTGCGCGATGCTTTCCTGATTGATACTTTGTTTGAGTCCGACTCCATTCACCTGACTTATTCCCTTTTTGATCGCTTCATCGTAGGCGGAGCCATGCCCGTGGCGAAGACTTTGTCACTGGAGACGATTGATCCTCTCAAATCAGCCTACTTCTTACAGCGTAGAGAGCTGGGAATCATCAATGTGGGCGGCCCCGCGAGAATTCATGCGGCGGATGCTACGTATGACCTTCAGTACAAAGAAGCCCTGTACCTCGGCATGGGCACCAACCCAGTTTCTTTCGAAAGCCTTGACCCCGCACAGCCTGCCCTGCTCTATCTGAATTCTGCCCCGGCCCACCACGCATACCCTTGCAAGCACATCAGGAGGCAAGATGCAGAAGTCGTAGAACTCGGAAGTCCCGAAACGGCCAATGCCCGCATCATCAACAAGCTCATTGTGAGCAGTGTCGTGGAAGTCTGCCAGCTTCAAATGGGCATGACTGAGCTGAAGTCTGGCAGTGTGTGGAATACCATGCCTGCACACACCCACGACCGCCGCATGGAGGCTTACTTTTATTTTGAAGTGCCTGAAGGGCAAGCAGTAAGTCATTTCATGGGCCAACCGCAGCAGACGCGTCACATCTGGATGCAAAACCTTCAGGCAGTCCTATCGCCGAGCTGGTCGGTGCACTGCGGAGCCGGCACCTCAAGCTACACCTTTATCTGGGGAATGGCTGGCGAGAATCTCGATTATGGAGACATGGATCCTTGCGCGATCGTGGACCTGCGCTGATGCTATCGTATTCACGAGCTGTGCCATGCCATGTCAAAATTACAGAAATGGGGACTTCTGCGCCTGCTGCAGCTACGCAAGCTGGTGATTACCCTGAAATGATGTTTTTCTCCTGAATGCTACCACTGCGAAATTTTTCATCCCATGAATCTATTTGATCTTTCTGGTAAACGGGCGCTGGTCACTGGGGCAACCCACGGGCTGGGCTTGGCCATGGCCCGAGGCCTCGGAGATGCGGGGGCTACCCTCATCATCAATGGCCATACGCCTTCACGCATGGAAGAAGCCATTGCCCAACTCCGCGAAGCAGGCTATGACGCCCACGGTTACTTGTTTGATGTGACCCAAGAGCACGAGGTGCAAGCCGCCGTTGTTCAAATAGAGCAAGAGCTCGGATCTGTCGATATTCTGGTCAACAATGCAGGCATCATCCAGCGGACGCCTTTGGTGGAGATGGAAGTCGAAGATTTCAAACGCGTGATTGAAGTCGATCTCGTGTCTCCCTTCATCGTGTCCAAAGCGGTAGTTCCCGGGATGATCGCGAGAGGTGCTGGCAAGGTGATCAACATTTGCTCCATGATGAGCGAGCTGGGGCGAGATACCGTAGGAGCCTATGCCGCTGCCAAGGGGGGGCTCAAAATGCTGACGCGCAGCATGGCCACGGAGTGGGCGCGGCTCAACATTCAGGTCAATGGGATCGGTCCCGGTTACTTTGCTACTGAGCAAACGGCTCCTATTCGCGTGGCTGGCAATCCGCTCCACGAATTCATCATCAATCGCACACCCACCGGAAAATGGGGCACGCCAGACCAGCTTCAGGGCGCTGCCATCTTCCTCGCTTCTGCTGCCTCGGACTTTGTCAATGGCCACATTCTCTATGTGGATGGCGGCATTCTCGCGACCATAGGCAAGCCCATCACCCCGTGACATCAGCCTGTGCTTTAGGGTGACGAATGCTTTTCCCCAACTTCCCCATCTATACAAGCTCCCTGTAAATTCTCCCCCTCATGAAACCCATTGTCATCTTCTCTCTGGCGATTTTTTGGCTCCTTTCCGCGTGCCAGCCCAGTGTCAGTCCTTCTGTTCTCACCCTGGACTCTCCATCTACGGCACCGATCGTGGAGGTTCCTGTCGTCTTGGATCGTCCTTCTCTCAGCGACTTGCTCGGATCTCTGTCTGCCAACCAAGCCTTGGTATTCACGGTAGGCGGGGCTACAGTTCCGCACCAATACGACGACTGGGATGGAGACGGCGCGTGGGACGAAGTATTTTTATTGCTGGACTTTCCGGAGTCAACGCTGTCGTTGGAAGTGACCAAAGTAGAGACACGAGCTATGGATTCTCTCCCTGTTCGTACCAATCTCCATTTGGGGAAAGTCATCGTTCGGGATTCTCTCTACGAATCCATTCGCGAGGGAAATCGCGTCATGGGCACCGCGACGGAGACCACCATTGCAGTGTATCAATACGAAGGACCGGGTTGGGAGAACGATCACATCGCTTTCCGTACCTACTTCGATGAGCGGAATGGGATCGACATTTTTGGCAAACAAACGACGGAGATGATCCTCGAAAAAGTAGGCGTGAAAGGCAGCAAAGAAAGTTACCACCTCCTCCAAGATTGGGGCATGGATATCCTCAAAGTCGCCAATTCGCTCGGTGCGGGTGCCCTTGCATTACAGTATCGGGATTCACTCTATCGCGTCACGGGAGACTCGACATCCACGTGTCGCTTTTTGGTAGAAGGCCCGTTGAGGTCTGGCTTTGAGATGTATTTTCCCAAAGCCAAAGTCGGCGATACCACCGTGTCTCTTCGCCACCGGATCAGCATTGTGGCCGGCGTCAATGGCTACCAAAGCCAAGTTGAGATTGATCCGTTCATTGAAGGTATGAACCTCGTTGCAGGCATTGTAAACCTCGAATCGGACACCTGCTACACCGTGGAGGAAGGCGATGTATCCTTGATCTACACCCATGATCAGCAAGCCTATGACGGGGAATTCCTCGGAATGGCGCTCATGGCATCCACGTCGGATGTGATCGGGCAGGTGAGCACGCCAGAAGAAGGTCCCGGCATTACGCAGACCTTTGGGTTAAGCATGCGGCTGAATGCGGCTGCCCCTACCCGTTTCTGGTTTTTGGCTGGCTGGGAAGTCGAAAACAGCGCCTATCAGTCCCGTGAGGGATTCTTGTCGATGCTCCTTCAAGAAGCAAACAAGGTGGGGAAATGATCGAGGCTTCACGAACACAACAGGGTAGGGGAGCGAGCGATTCGAGCTGTTGGGAGGAGGAAATATCCGGCAAGACTGGTTAGGACAGAGGCAGGTGGTATTCCCGTCTTGGTTTGTAAGACGTAGCCTTGACCTTGATCTCAGAAAGTGAGATTAGGGATGAAGAATGACCTCGCGAATCCGTTCGCGGCGAGAAAGCTTGCGCCCAATTGATGTTGCTGGCTCGTTCCATCGGGCAGGGGTGAAGATTGCATTCACACCTTCATGATCTGATGAAATCAAGGTGCTGCAAGGGAAAGGGCAGGGATGTGGGGCGCAATCTCAGGTAGAGATTGTAGCATCAAATAGTAGATTCGTAGAAAAATCGCGAATGAACTTTGAATTAAGAGATCAGAAAGAATAAGTTGAATGGACTATGAGTAGTCATTATTTTAAAAATATCTCGCGCAGACAACTTTTGGAATTTTCTTATGATATGGCCTTGCCTTTCTCGGACCATGTTTGAAAAAGCTTGCGTTGTATTTTGCTATATTGGAATTTACAAGAGATCATATCTACCTCAAAGGTTAAATATGCAAAACTGGGGATCAACAGAATTTTAGCTTCAGGCGAATCAAATACCCCATCCAATACCAACAGCTATTTTACCTATTGACCAAAATATGCGTTATCTTGAAAAGCGCTGCTGCTTTTTCCCCAGTGCTGCTCCTATGCAACTACGCTATCTGCTGCTGCTGTGTCTTTTCACGCCAGTCGCCCAGGTCTCCGCTCAAGATCTCCTACAAAGCCGCCACACGAGCTACTTCACCTACCTTTTCCGGCTCAGCGACAAAGAAGCCCACACCTTATATCTGGACGGTATGACGGGTATCGATGAACGCTTTTTTCATACCCTTGTGGATTCTTTTCCTACCGATTCCGGTCGATATCTCAAACCGCTGCCAGTGGGGCACTATCTACTCGCGCATGTGCAGGATGCCGCGCTGGAGTTGGAGTTACACAGCGAAGATCCGCTCAATATCCAGTTGCTCAACAACAAACAGGATCTTAGCTTGATGGTACACGATGCGCTGGGCCATCCCGTGGTGGATGCGCAGGTGTTTTTGAAAAATCGACGCATCCCCTTCGACCCGCTCACCCAGCGCTATCAGCTTCGCAAAACTTACAAAGACGGTCTGCTCCGCGTCGAGCATCAGGGGCACAGCAGCTATTTCCAAGTCAAGCGCAAGGGCAGGAAATCTCATCTCCAGCGCTTGCCAATATATGTCGTGTACTACACTCCTATCCGTTTCGTGTGGCTGCCGATCCGGGCGGTGATTCAGTCGATACGCTGGCGAAATCCACAGGGTTGGGTGCGGTGGGTAGTGGCCCTTTTTGATCCCTATTATCGAAATCATAGAAAGAACGAGGCAGCGCGTCCGGGCTATTTTGTCTTCAGCCAGCCGATATACCGCCCCGGTGACACTGTACGCTTCAAGGCTTGGATCACCAGTCCCAAGGGCAGGCCCCTCCGTCGCTCACTCAATGTGGTGCTGAACGGTTCAGGTTATGAAAACCCAATCAACAAAACCCTTGCCAGCCTCCAGCCAGTGAGCAGGGGCGCCTATGTGTTTGAATTTGTCCTGCATGATAGCCTGGACCTGCAACTAGATCGGAATTTTCGGCTCCATCTCGAAAATGCGCGTGGAGACGTCTTGATGTTAGGTCGTTTCCGCCTCGAAGACTACGAACTAGAGGAAACGAGTTATGCATTCCGCAGCGAAAGCGATCAGCACAGCCCCGGCAAGCCGATGGCCCTATATGTGCGCGGCAGCGACGCCAACGACCTCAACCTGCTCGATGCGGAGATCGAACTGTACGTATTCCCCAAAAACATCGACCGCATCGCCCCGGACAGCCTCTTTTTGCCTGATACCCTTTGGACCTTCCGGCAGCGCCTCGACCCTGTGGGAGAGACCAAAATCCTGCTGCCCGACAGCCTGTTTCCCCGGGCCAACCTGAGCTATGAGGTGCAGGCCATCTTCACCAATGCCGCCAACGAGCGCCACGAGGAAAAACGCCCGCTTCGCTACCTAAATGAAGCCGCCCGGCTGGAGCTTTCCCTTGATGCAGACACCCTCGCAGGCGACTACCTGCTCAGGGGAAAATCCCGTCCGCTGAACGGGCAGTTGCTGGCCTTTTCCCCGGCGGGCGATACCCTCTTGCAGGAACCGGTCGCCCTGCCCCTGCGCGCGCCAGCCAATCCCTACGTATATCGCTACTTGCTGCTCGCCGATAGCCTGATTGCCAGCCTCCAACTGAATGATAAGGCGCCCCAGCTTTCCTGCTTTGCTGCTCGCACGGCAGATTCGCTTTTTGTACAGGTGGAAAATCCGCGCAAGCTGAATTTCTGGTACACCCTGTACCGCAAAAACCAGCGTATCCTGGAAGGACAAGGCGATACCTTGCAACTCGCCATGGCCGTCACGCGCCGCCAGAATTATTTTGTTTCGCTGCAATACGTCTGGGGGGGAGAAATAAAGGAAGCGGAATACAAGGTGGGTTTTGCAGACAAACAACTGAACGTCGCGCTGGAGCACCCCACGACAATCTATCCTGGCCAAACAGCGGATATTAACCTGCTCGTGACCGATGCGCGAGGCGCGCCTGTGCCCTTTGCCGACCTGACAGCCTGGGGCCTTACCAGCAAATTCAAGACTGCCGCCCCACCAACCGTGCCGGACTTCAGCAAGACCTGGCCTGGCCGGAAACTGCAGCATCATTTTTCGAAAAATGAGGCCCTGCCTGATCCACCGCAGCGCCGCCTCGACCTCGATTATCCCCGCTGGAATGCCCTCACCGGCCTCGACAGCATCGCCTGGTTTCAGTTTCTCTACCCCGAAGGGGGGTTGTACCGCTATGCTTTCCCTGCGAAAGACAGCGTGACCCAATTCGCGCCCTTTATTGTGCAAAACGGCAAATCGCTGGATGTGCACATGATTTTTCTGGATGAAAAACTGATCTGGTTCAGCGGCGCGACAGCCCTCACCCGCTACACCTTTGCGGCGAGTCCGGGCTATCATCGCATTCGTCTGCGAACGAGTGAATACACTGTGCAACTCGACAGTGTGCAGCTATTGCCGGGGCAAAAGCTCATTTTTAGCGTCGAGGCGCAGCCGCTCAACCCCCATGCAGGCGTCTATTTTACCGGAAGAGATTTGCTGCCAACAGAAATCTCCCTGCTCAGCCGCATGATCATGCCGGTACGCAGTACTTCCCCTTACACGCAACTGGCGCTGGAACAGGATG
>DAITMB010000080.1:0-1943 GCA_036835375.1 Bacteroidota bacterium | reverse complement strand
GGTGCGCCACGCAGCCCATGCCACCCATATGTCGCTGATGCAGGACGGGCGCTACCAGTTGGCGCAATCCATGGGAACCTATGACTACTCTGCCCTCGTATTTGGGCCGTTTTACCCGAAAGCATTTCAGTATGCCGATCAGACAGATTCGGTAAAATTCACAGAGACCTTCGAGCCAGGCTTTGACTACGAATTTTCTCCCCGACGAATCAAAATGCGCAGCGTGGACATGCGGGAGCGTATAGACAAACGATTCGTGGAACAGCACCAGGCGCCCGTGTTGGGCGACAGCCTGCTCACCGAAGCGGAAATCATGGCCATGTGGGCGAACAGCATCGCCACGACGGAGCGGGCGTATTATTACCAGCATGTGTATGATGAGCCGCAAGAGACAAAAAAGGGCTTTGGCAAGTTGCAGGTGGAAATCGGGCGGCGGGATTCCCTGCTGCACCAACTTCTCTTCAAGGCCGGTGATCCCGAATTCATCCGCATATATCCGGGTTGGGAAAGGCTGTTTCACCAGTTGGAGGCGGGGGAATACCTGCTCGTGGGGCTGCGCAGTGATAGCAGCTTTTTCCGGATTCGGGGTCTGCATGTGCGGGTCGATGGGTTGAATTATTATCGAGAAACCGCTCCGACAATCGAACCTGTCAGCGGATTCAGTATTCAATTGTTGCAACAGGTGAATGACAGGATCGGCACAAAAAAAGCCCTGGAAACACAAAAGGAAACGATCAAATCGCAGTACCGGCCTGGTCTGGTGACGCAAATCGATCCGGGCGATTTCACCCACTTGATTTTTGGGCGTGTGATAGACGAAGCATCCGGCGAGCCGCTGCCCGGTGCGACGATCGTCATTATGGGCACGACCAGCGGAGCAATTGCCGATCTCGACGGATATTTTCAACTGTACGGGCCGCCGGATGCGATGCTGCGCGTGTCTTATATTGGATTTGAAGGGAAAGAGATTCCGGTTTCGGGTACGCAATCCCTTGAAATAGGATTGACCGCCTCTGCATCCATGCTGGAAGAAGTCGTGGTGGTCGGCTACGGCACCGTATTGAGCAAAAAAAATCTCACGGGAAGTGTCAGCACCATCGCCAGCGATCGGCTAATGGGGCGAGTATCCGGCGTGCTGGTGGACAGCCCGGGCGGTCTCGTCATCCGCGGCGCACGCGCGGAAGACGTGCTTTATTATATTGACGGCATGGCGGTGATGAATATGCCGAATGACCTCAGCCCTGCCCAGATTGCAAGCATGGAGGCCCTGCAAGGCGAAGCCGCAACCTCCCTTTACGGCGCTCGCGCAGCCAATGGTGTGGTCATCATCACGACCCTGGACTTTCAGGAGGCCAGGCAAAAGCAAATCGCCAGTCTCAGCGAAAACGCTTTGCAGCCGGGAGATCCAGGCAATTCCCTGCGCCGCAACTTTCGCGACAACGCCTTCTGGCAGCCCAATCTCCTGACGGGCCGCGACGGGCGGGCGACCTTTTCCGTCACCTTTCCCGATGATGTGACAAAATGGAAGACCTTTGCCCTCGCGATGGGACCGCGCAGGCAAAGCGGCCAGACACAGGGCGAGATCAAGGCTTACAAAGAACTCATGGCACAACTCGCCGTGCCGCGCTTTCTCGTGCAGGGCGATACCACACAGGTGATCGGCAAGGTGCTCAACTACACGCCCGACACGCTCTCGGTTTCGACGAGCTTTCAAATCGGCGATGCCGCGCGGCAATTGCGGCAGTCGCGGGTAATTACGGCCCTGCTCGATACGCTGCTGCTGGCAGCCCCAACGGGCGACAGCCTCAGTGTGACTTACAGCATGGAGCGCGAAAACGGCTATTTCGACGGGGAAATGCGCTGGATCCCGCTCTTTCCCCGGGGCGTTGAAGAAACGCAGGGGCAGTTTCTCAGCCTCGACCGCGACACCACGCTGCGCCTCA
>DAITMB010000079.1:0-23931 GCA_036835375.1 Bacteroidota bacterium | reverse complement strand
GTCCGGGGAGAGATCTTTCGGGAATAGGTGAGCGAGCTCACCAGCCGCTGGTCGAGGTACTGCTCCGTGTTGTATCGGTAGCGCTGATCCGAAAGGCTGAGCGTATCAAACCTGCGAAAAATATCACTCGCCATCACCGCCACCACCCCCTTGAGGTAGGATTTGTCGTCGATCAGCCGGGTATAAGTCATCCCGACGGCGGCCATATTGCTCCCCTGAAAACGGTCTTCCCAATGGTTGGCGACCCCCGCTTCCCGCGCGGTGGGATCTGCCACAGGCTCATAGTGCTCCAGGCTCAGCCCTCCCATCCCGAAGACCGTGATGAAGCTCTTTCCATCTTTGAGATCAAACGCCAGATTAAAAGAAAAATCCTGAAAATCATTGCTCACACGCTCTCCCACAAGGTAGAAGCCCATGTTGTTGAGCAAGCCAAGGGTAGAATATCGGTAATTCGCCAAATAGGAGGACCGCCCCTTCTCAATGGGACCTTCGGCAGCAAAATCAAGTCCCAGGAGACTTGCTTTGGCTCGATATTCTTGACGCTCCATGTTGCCTTTTCGAAATCTGATGTCGAATACGCCGGAGATGGCGTTTCCATACTCTGCGGGGAAAGCGCCGGTAGAAAAGTCAGAATTCGCCAGCAGTTGGGCGCTAAACACGGTGATCCCTCCGCCCGAGGTGCCAGGTCTGGCAAAGTGGTTGGGGTTGGGAATGTCAATCCCTTCGAGTCGCCAGAGCATCCCAAAGGAAGAGTTCCCCCGAATGATGATGTCATTTTCAGAATCGTCGCCTCCTTGCTGCACGCCCGGATAAGTGAGCGCCATGCGGCCCGGATCGTTCACCGCAGCGGCATAGCGCTGGGTTTCTTCCGCAGAAAAAGAGCGGGTGCTCACCACCGAAAGTGGATTCACCGCCTTGTGTGGGTATTCCGAAGCAGTGATGCTCACTTCTCCCACCTGGGCCTCTCCGACCTGCTCGGACAAGAGCAAGTCCACCACCACTTCCCTGTTCGACCCGATCACCAAAAAATCTGAACGTGAATCCGCGTACCCGACCATGCTTGCCACCACTTGCCGCCGTCCAAATGGGACATTCTCCAGCACAAATCGACCGCTCGCATCGGCTATGGCACCAAGGGGTGGTGTGACTCCTTCGACCACTATTTTGGCTCCAGCCAAGGGTTGTCGAGAGTCGGCATCCGAGACGGTCCCGCGCAACACCTGCGTATTGGTCTGGGCCCAGAGCGAGACATAACTTATCAGAAAAACGATCAAGGTACAAGCTTTCATAAGCAGTGAGATGAATGTTTCACTTCATCGAAAGTTAAGAGAAAGTTTGGAGCAGTGGGCTGTATTTCACCTTGATTTTCGCCGAAATCTTCGATTGGGAAAGAATCATGGAGACGATATCTTTTCTCATCCATGTCAAATGATCAACACGCTTGCTCATCTGAATGACACGATTGTTCATACCGAAAAAAAATCTGCAACTCTACAGAGATTTTCTCAGTCCATAGGGCTGTAAAGATTCAGAAGATTCATCGCCCACAATCCCATTGCTTATGAGACAGGTATCCCCCATTTCCTGCCTTCTGCCATATTTCCTGTTGCTACTCGCACTCCCGGCTCCTGCTCAGCAAGGCAGCGGAAACACGCTTTCGGAAGAACTTCGCGCCATTGAGATGGCCATTCGCAGGTTTCCTCAAGACGGAGAGCGCCGTTTAGAACGGGCGGAATTCATGCTTCGCACGGGACGCTACGACCTGGCTCGCAGGGATTTTTCTCATGCAGCGCGTTTATTTCCGCAAAAAGATCTTTTCACCGCCATGTGCTGGTACAAGCAGGGTCTCTGCGACTACTTGCTTGGTAATTTCGCAGCGGCAGAATGGAGTTTTACCCGCTCCATTCACCTCGCACCTGAGTCGCCGCATCCATGGTATTTTCGCGGTAAACTCCGGCTATTCCTCCTCCAAAAAACAGAGGAAGGTCAAGCAGATCTTCGTCAATCCTTGGCGCTCAGCGACAAATCTTCCGTTCAGGTATTTCACGCGACGTATCTTTTGGGCGAAATGGAAGAAGCACTTCGCATTCACTCAGAGCTGAGCTGGATTGCCAAAAGTGAGTCCGATCGGGAAGCATCAGCAGGACTTTCTTATCAATTCGCTGCGTTGGTAGCCATGATTGGGGAAGAGCGCGAAGCAGTGCGCCTGCTGGGCGTGGCACTTCAAGAGGGATATGCCGATTTTGCATGGCTGGAGCACGACCCGAGCTTCATGCCTATCGCCAACGGCGAATGGTTTCGACAATTCCAACGCCAGCATCAGCTCAATTATCGCCACCGGCAACATCCACCCCTCTTGACCTTGGGCCAAGAGCGAGGCAGGGACAGCTACTCCAGCACGCAGGTCTATCGGGATGCAGGCCCAAGTCGCGGTGATCTCCAATGGGGCACACCCGCCCTGATCGATGGAGACGGAGACGCGCAGTTGGCTGCTGGCGAGCGGGCGCTACTTCGGGTGCCTCTGATTCACGCCGGCATAGACGCCACTCGATTCTCTGTCAACTTGGCAGCTGCCGCGCCCATGCAAAACGGCGTGACCCTGCGCCGATTGGACCAGCGAACAACCATCGCACCCGGCGATACCCTTCTCCTGGAATGGGAGCTGATCGGTCAAGACCATTTACCTGAAGGGCAACTGCGGCTGGACCTGAGCCTTCAACCCGCACAAGGATGGTCGCCGGGCAACCTGGAAATTCTGCTCTCTACGCTACCATTTGCGCCGCTGTCTATTGAGATTCCCGATCATCACTTCGCCTCTGAATATGGCGGCAACATGGAGCCCGGCGTGCCAGTGCTCCTCCGCTTCGTGGTGCAAAACACTGGCCAGCGATCAGCAGACCGCTTGATGCTCGACATTGGAATGCCGGAAGGGGTGTTCTCAGCGGGAGGCACACGCTACGACATCGGCACATTAGAAGCGGGCCAATCCGAGGTACTTGAGTTCGAATTTTTTACCAAGCGGCAATATGCAGCGCCTTCGGTGGTCTTGGATATGCAACTCAGCGCACAAGGCGGCAGTTGGAAGCAGCGCAACGAACTGTCTGTGCGCATGAACAGCCCCTTGGAAGTGACTCAACAAGTGGTGATTCGCGCCAAGCCTCGGCAACTCTCTCCAAATGACATTCGCCTCACCAGCAGTGTGGACCAGCAGCTTCCGCGTACCCGCATGAGTCGCCCCGGCGCCATCGCAGTCGTGATAGGTAACCGAGACTATGCCCATCCAGATGTCCCGGTGGTTGATTTTGCCCTCAAAGACGCTGCTAGCATGAGGCGATACCTGATTGAGTCGATGGGATTTTCGGATGAAAATGTTCTCTTTTTAACCAATGCAACCCAAGCAGACTTTCACGGCCTATTCGGCACCAAGTCTGATCACAAAGCCCGGCTCTACAACTTGGTACAACCCGGCGAAACGGATGTCTTCCTGTTCTACAGCGGTCACGGTGCTCCTGATCCAGAGACGCAGACTGGTTACTTTCTTCCGGTGGACTGTGATCCCACTTTGGTAAGATTCAACGGCTATTCGTTGGAGACTTTTTATCAAAACCTCGGAAAAATTCCTTACCGAACCCTGACTGTAGCCGTGGATGCTTGCTTTAGCGGCAGCTCGGAGCAGGGTAGCTTGATCAAACAAGCCTCCCCGGTGCGCATCAAGACGGACAACCCGGTGCTGCGCGACCCCAATGCCTGGGTGATGACTGCCGGAACTTCCGACCAGATCGCTTCGTGGCATTCACAGGAACAACACGGACTGTTTACCTATACCCTCCTCAAGGCATTGCAGGGCGCGGCAGACGAGAACCAGGACCGTGTCCTGGACTACGCAGAGCTTCGCCGCTACCTGACCCGAGAGGTACCACAACAAGCTCGCAGGCTTCACAATCGATACCAAACCCCCGACATCTATGGCCGAGATGACCTTGAACTAATTCGCTATGAGTAATTCCGCCAAGACTGGATGTGGGAGGTTCTCCTGCGAATTGCCTGATCTGATCTTATCCGAATTGCTTTGTTTCCGCACCCTGTCATGCTCAATGCTTTTTTACTCACTCATGCTCATGCCCAGAATGATGCCTGAATCATCCCTCTACTTTGAATTTATCAACCATTTCTACCTTAATTGATCACACGTCATGAACATTCGTCACAAGTTTCCCCGTATTGCTTCCCTTGCTTTTTGGGCGCTGGCCATCATGATGCTGGCTACAGCCCCGCTCCAGGCACAGCTTTCCCGCAAAGAGTCTCGTCGCATGGCGAAGCAGCTCGAGAAGGAAGAAAAAAGTCTTTCTAAAGAGATTCGCCGCAAAGCAGAGCGCAACGCGCGCAAAGAAGCTTCACGACTCGAAAAAGAAGGTTTTCTCGTATTTCCGGGCAGTGTGCCCATGGCCAAGCAACTCGAAAATTCTTGGATGATGCAATACGCTACCACTGAGGAAGGCTTTTCCAAGTACCTTTTTTCTGATGGAAATGGCGTAGGAAAAACCCAGACGGCTGCGGAAATGCAGGCCATGGAAGCTGCTAAGCTGCAATTGGCTGGACAAATTTCTAACGAGCTGAACCAGATCATCGAGGCCAAAATCGCTAACGAGCAGATTGACCGCGTAGAAGGGCAGTCCCTCACGAAGTTTGTTGCCGGCAGCAAAAACTACATCATTCAGCACCTCGCTTTCGTGAAGCCTGGCTTCAAAGTCTATCGCGAAAGCGGCAAGCGCGACATGGAAGTGCAAATCAAGCTTTTCTACAGCGCTGACGAGGCCATGAAGCAGACCCAAAAAGCCCTTGAGGCCCGTGCACGCGCAGAATTGGAAACGGAAGCCGATGAGTTGATCGAGGAAATCAACGGCCTGTTTCGTAAGTAATTCTCGTGCTCTCCACAGTGGCAGCGTGGCCACGGCTCACGCGTCACTGTGGAGATTTTTCTACCCATCATTCTCCAGCCATGAATCCCTTCCTCTTTCTGCTTCTCCTCAGCCTTCCGGGCCTGCTAAGCGCCCAAAAGCTCCAGAAAGCCGCTGCTACATACGAGCTCAACCTCAGTCGATCTACGCTCAGCGAGGCCGATGCCTGCCGCAGATGCCAAGAGCTGGCCATGGTGAAGGCGATCGAGGAGGTCTATGGGACAGTCCTCATTCAGGGCAATACCATGATCTTACGAAACCGCTCGGGCCAAGATTCTGCCGTGACTGACCAACACTTTGGGATGCTGGCAGAAAGCTTCGTGAATGGAGAATGGGTCGAAACCTTGTCCCAAAGCTGTGAAAGGTTGCTCTATGAGGGCGATTTCTGGTTGCGATGCGAAGTCAAAGGTCGTGTGGCGGCCTTGTCTAAGCCCGATTATGACATCGATTTTTTTATGGCAGACTGTCCAGAGACAAATTGCCTAACTTGGGAATTTCAGGCGGGAGAGGACTTCTACCTCCACCTGACGAGCGCTGTGGACGGCTTCCTATCGGTGTATCTCAGCAATGGAGGTGAAGTCCAGCGACTGCTTCCTTATCGCCAAATCCCTGAGGCATGGAAGGGCGGAATGCCCGTTCGCCGAGACCAGAAGTATCAGCTTTTTTCACGCAAACATGCACCACTTGAGGACTGGACCTATGTGGATGAGTATGTGTGGGATGCCTCAGAGGCAGGCCAAATTCATCGCCTCTATGTCGTGTTTAGCAAGGAACCGCATGGCAAACCCATATTGGCTACAACAGAGGCAGAAGGAGTTTCCTGGCCCGACCAACTCACTGTGGCAGACTTTCAAGTTTGGATGGCCAAACAGCGCCGACAAGGCGCGGAACTCCTTGTGCAGACACGGGATGTGGTAGTGAGATAAATGTGGCGGGGCGAAAGCTGTTATTTTCTCAAGGTCAAATGCGAAAACATTTGCCCCACCTTCATGTGCCATCCAAGCAATAGCATTCTCAACAAAAAATGCCGTTCATTGAATAAATTCAATGAACATGAGCCGGAAACAAGTGCTTATTTCAGCGCTGAACCACGCTGCCGACGATGCAGATCTTCGGGATCCGCCAAGGATTATTCGAACATTCATCAGAATCAGGTCACGCCTTTCGTTATCAAGGGCGCCACGCATGAGTCTGTCCACCCATTCCTGCCCCACCGAACTTCAAGCAGATAGGGCAAGCAGTAGCAAGACGGCATTGCGAATTGATCTCTCACATGACCTCCCGAAATATTCTACCCATGAACAGCCTAGCGCTCTTTTCTGCTCCCTCCGGCCAAGTTGCGATGTCATCCGATTCGTCCTCAGCAGATGTCCGTCAACGCGGATCTGCCCTTGGGCTTTCCCCGATTCGATGGATGGGGTCCTTGTTTTGCCTTCTGACCATGTTGCTTTCCGCAGCCGTGGTACAAGGACAACCCACCGAGGCGGAGCAACAGGCGGAGCGGGTGCGCCTTCGGCAGACAAACCAAGATCGACGCGTTCAGATAGAAACAGCGCAGCAGCAAGATCGTGCCTTCCGACAAGTGACCGTGTCACAAGAGGCTGAGCAACCCCCGCGCTCCGTGGCTGCGGCTTCCCTTCCCGATGGGGATGCCCCAGCTTATCTCGAGATCCCACGGCAGCGCGAGACCACGGCCCGCACGGCTTCGCGTTCATTTCAGGCCGCATTCCTGGGCGAATCGATCTCTTTTCGCAGCGAGGCCATCCCGACCTTCAGCCTGCAAGGCCGCATCACGGAAGAGCGAATCCAGCAGGCTTTCCAGTCCCTTCATGCCCTGCCCATTCCCGTATTGCTCAACCAACTTCAGGACCAGGCTGCACAACGCAAACTCAACGACTGGGGCTTTCTTCAGTGGGTGCACACCGTCACTGGCGTGTTTTATGGACAAGATCCCGCTGCACGCACCCTCGCTACTGCTTGGCTGATGCAAAAAAGTGGTTACCGCGCGACAGTGAGCTATTCTGGCAACCGACTCTATCTCCTGGTCCACACGCGCCAGAAGCTGTATGGTCATTCCTTCTTGAATGCAGGAAACGTCCGGATGTATGTGGTCAATCCGCTGGGCAAGGCTCCCTCCCTCAGCTCAGCCTTTCTTTTTGAGCCAGCCGAGAGCCAGCGGGGACGCCCCATTGACCTACAGATTAAAGAAGTCCCCCATTTGACTGGAAAAACGATTCAACGACCCTTGGCTTTTACCTACAATGGGGTGAAGTACAAAGGAGAAATCACCGTAAATAGCCGCGTGGCGGCTTATTTTTATCGCTATCCCCTCGTGGACTGGTCCGTGTATGTTGGAGCACCCCTTTCTAACGAATCGATGGCTTCCCTCCGCTCATTTCTCTCCGGTCCGCTGAGCAGGCTGCAACCGCGCCAAGGCTGGACGCTCAAGATGGAACAAGCCAATTTTCTTCTGCATTTTATCCAATCGGCCTTCCCTTATCGCACGGATGGAGATGTACACGGAGAAGAGCATTATTCCTTCGCGGAGGAAATGCTGGCCCTGCGCTACAGCGACTGCGAGGATCGGGCGGCGCTCTACATGGTGTTGGTCAAAGAATTTTTACAACTAGATGCCGTCGGTCTGGTGTTTCCGGGACATGCAGCGGCGGGCATCTACTTTGGCCCGCAAGCCAAAGGAGATGCCGTGACAGTTGACGGCAAAAAATACCTCGTCTGCGATCCTAGCTACATTGGCGCTGACATTGGAAAGGCTATGCCACAGATTTCGGATCGCGGACTGAAAATCGTGAGGCCCTGAGTAGATTCGAGAACAATGACTAGCTGCCTAAGGTCATCGCCTTCCTGGCATTCACTGCTTGTCCAAAAAAATTCATTAGAATAGCCCAAACAGCTCCGACTCGATCTTGCGCATGATGAAGCCCAAATCCTCCGGGTTGTTGACATAGTCAATTCGATCGACATCAATCACGAGGAGCTTTCCGCGGTCATACTGAGCAATCCAAGCATCGTAGTGCTGGTTGAGGTCTTCAAGGTAGCGAATGGAAATCGCGCTCTCATAGTCGCGACCTCTTCGGGCGATCTGGGCGATCAACGTAGGGATGCTGGCCTTGAGATAAATCAGGAGGTCTGGTGGACGAACAACCTCGGACATGGATTCGAACAGGGAAAAGTAATTTCGAAAATCCCGCTCAGAGAGGAAACCAGATTCGTAGAGATTTTTGGCAAAAATATGCGCGTCTTCATAGATCGTGCGGTCTTGGATAATGGGGCGAGTGATGCCCTGCAAGGCGCGGGCTTGCTTGAATCGGCTGTGTAAAAAATAAATTTGCAGCGGAAATGCCCAGGCCTTCATGTCCTCATAGAAATCTGCCAGATATGGATTGTCATCTACCGCCTCGAAGAGTGGTTGCCAGCCGTAATGCTGGGCGAGTTTGGTGACGAGGGTGGTCTTTCCTGCACCGATATTGCCCGCAATGGCTATGTGCTGGGGTTGTTCACGCATCGCAGTTCACAGGATTGATAGAAAGGGTCAATACTTTTGGGATGGGCAATTTGGCCTGTATTTTCGCCGAAAGCTACGCTATTCTGGCGAAATTTTGGAGCGATCCTCTGCATTTCGACCCGGCCTGTTGCGAGTAAGATGTCATGCGGCTGATCCTATATTCGAGAGATTCGGCTCTCTTTGTGCACTTGCCCAGTGGCAACAAATCCGCGTAATTGGAGTGCTTTTAGAGCTGGTGGCATTGCCATGCCACTCCAAGACTTACTACTCAGTATCTATGGAAAGTATATTGATCAAGCATGCCATGCTTGTAAATGAGGGCCAAATCACGGAGGCCGACGTGCTCATTCGCCACGGGAAAATCTTCCAAATCGGAACGAACCTGAGCGCCTTGGCAGATCGGGTCATCGAAGCGGAAGGCAAACACTTGCTGCCGGGCGTGATCGACGACCAAGTCCATTTTCGAGAGCCGGGGCTCACCCACAAAGGCGAGATCGCTACTGAGTCCCGCGCTGCAGTAGCGGGTGGTGTGACATCATTCATGGAAATGCCCAACACGCAACCCCAGACCCTGACTCAAGCCTTTCTGGAGGAAAAATACCGTCGCGCAGCCATCGCATCCGCGGCTAATTACTCCTTTTATATGGGTGCCTCCAACGATAATCTGGAAGAGGTACTTCGGACAGACCCTCGGCAAGTTTGCGGCGTCAAGGTCTTTATGGGCTCCTCGACGGGCAACATGCTGGTGGATCGGGAGGAGGCGCTGGAGGCCATTTTTCGCGAAACCCCCATGCTGATTGCCACCCACTGCGAAAAGGAAGAAATCATTCGGGCCAATATCGCCAGTTTCTACGAACGCTATGGCGAAGACATTCCTATGTCGGCACACCCTGCCATTCGTTCCGAAGAAGCCTGCTTCGCCTCCTCCAGTCAAGCCATAGCTCTCGCCCGAAAGCACGGTACACGGCTCCATGTGCTCCACATTTCTACAGCCAAAGAGCTTTCCCTGTTCGACCAGAATCTCCCCCTTTCGCAGAAAAAAATTACCGCAGAAGCTTGTATCCATCACCTGTGGTTCAGCGATGAGGACTACGACCGACTTGGCTCTCACATCAAGTGGAATCCTGCAGTAAAGACCTCCCAAGACCGCGCAGCGCTGCGACTTGCCTTGCTCGATGGACGAATCGACGTGGTCGCCACGGACCATGCACCACATACTCTGGCAGAAAAAGCTGCCTCCTATTTGCAAGCTCCCTCCGGTGGGCCACTGATTCAGCATTCGCTGGTGGCCATGCTCGCGCTGGTGCGCGAAGGGGTTCTTTCGCTAGAACGCGTTGTGGCGCTCATGTCGCATCATCCCGCAGAACTTTTTCGCATAGATGCGCGGGGCTATCTCCGCGAAGGCTACCACGCGGACATGGTTTTGGTGGACCTCAACGACCCTTGGACCGTGACCCAGGAATCTCTTCACTACAAGTGTGGATGGTCGCCTTTTCTGGACGCGAAATTTGACGCCAAGATTCACAGCACCATCGTCTCGGGCCAGTTGGCCTATCACAAAGGGCAGATGGATGACTCGGTGAGGGGAAGTCGGCTGTTGTTTAAGGTCTAAGGTTGAGAATTCTCTGATAGATTACCGTGAGGTACCATCGATCATGCGATGGCTCCTGCGTATCACCACTTGCCTTCGTAGCGGCTGCGGAGCCTCATTGACAAAAATTGAAATCACCGATTTACGCTATGCACACTTTCATCATCACAGGCACTTCTCGCGGATTGGGAGAGGCACTGTGCTACGAATTATTGGATCCAAATCACCGAATGATCTGTGTGTCTCGCAAAGGAAATCCTTCGTTGAAGGCCGCAGCTGCGGCACGGGGCTGCGAATTGCAGGACCATTTGCTGGATTTGGCACATCCCGATGTGGCAGAACGATGGATGCGAGACACGCTTTTGGAGCTTTCAGCTGATCCCGGTGATCGATTGGCTATGATACACAATGCAGGCCTGATTCATCCGATAGCGCCACTAGGACAAGGTTCGGAGGGCAGCGAGGTGCTTGATACCTTGATGGTGAACCTTCTCAGCCCCATGCGCATGACGGAGGCGCTAGTGTCGATCACGCAAGATTGGCCCATTGCGAAGCAAGTGATAATGATTTCCTCGGGTGCGGGGCGAAAGCCAATGCCAAGCTGGAGTACCTATTGCACGAGCAAGGCCGGGATCGATATGTTTGCGCGGTGCTTGGCACAAGAGCAAGCCGAAAAGGCGTATCCTATTGAGGTGATTTCACTGGCGCCTGGGGTCGTGGATACAGAGATGCAGCGTGAAATTCGGGAGCAACCCGAGTCGAAATTTACGAATGTGGCGCGCTTCGTAAGTCTCCACACCGAGGGGCAGTTGAGTAGTCCATCAAATTCGGCTCGTCAAGTCATTTCATTTTTGGCAAAAGAAGATTTTGGAAAAAACGTCATTAGGGATGTGAGAGACTAGTATTTCCTACATCAAGAAGGGAAAATTCTGCTTTCTTCGAGATTGATCTTGCATTTTTCGCAATTTCTGATAGCTTTATGGATCTCAAATAACCTAAGGAAAGCCACGTCACCTCTATCCGCTTTCGTTTGGTATTTCGTCTTTGTCTGAGGTTTGTTTTGATCGATCGACCCTTTTTCTCGACAAGGTGGGTTGCTCTTTGGACCTCCACTTCGACAGGATATCAGCGAGAATCAGAATAGGTGACTGCTGTTCTTTCCTTTAAAAAATACCACTATGACGATCACTTTCAATGAGCTAAGACAAATCAAGGACAGCCTTCCCGACGGCAGTATGCATGCCATCGCTGAAGAGTTGGGTATCTCGGCAGAGACAGTGCGCAACTACTTTGGAGGAGAGCATTACCAGCGCGGAGAGTCCATCGGGTATCACATAGAGCCTGGTCCGGACGGCGGCGTGGTGACCCTTGACGATACGTCGATTTTGGAAAAAGCCCAGCAACTACTTGCCAAGGCTGAAGCGTAATGGGCGAATGTTGGCCTCTACCCCGAGGTAAAGAACAAAGTTGAACACGGCCCTCTTCCTAGAGGGTCGTTTTTTTATTCATCAGCTGGAAACTACCGTTCTTTGCTCGAATGAGGTAATAATAGTGAATAGCCTGGCTTCTCATCTTATTCCTGCCCAAACACGCCCCGAATCGCAGCGGCTTTGAGAAGGGTTTCCTCGTATTCCTGTGCCGGATCTGAGTCGTAGGTAATGGCTCCTCCGACGTGGTAATTCAGTCGCTGGCGGCGATGATCATAGACCAAGCTGCGAATCACCACGTTGAAATCAAAATCTCCGCCCGGACTCAAGTAGCCGACACTACCGGCATACAGCCCGCGCCCTTGAGACTCCACCTCGTCGATGAGTTGCATCACGCGATGCTTGGGCGCTCCAGTCATGGAGCCGGGCGGGAATATCTCAGCAAGTGCACCTATGGGGTCTCTGCCGGGCGTGAGCCCCCCGACCACTGTGCTCACTAACTGATGCACTTGTGGGAAGGTCTGGACTTCGAACAAATGAGGAACTTGAACGGAGTGAGGTTTGCAGAGCCGATTGAGGTCGTGGCGGCTAAGATCTACGATCATGACATTTTCGGCCTGCTCTTTCGGGGAACTTTGCAGGTGCTGAATCTGAGCTTGATCGCTGCGGGGGTCTTCACCCCGGCGGGCCGTGCCCTTGATCGGCTGGGTGAGCAACTGCCCCTTGCGATGCTGCAAAAAGCGCTCTGGTGAGGCACATAGCAGGTGAAGATCTTCCCACTTGAACCATGAAGCAAAGGGCACAGGCGAAATTGCAGTCAGGCGATGATACAACTCGGTAGGGAATTCGCAGTGGTAGCCCACCGAGAAGGTCTGCGCCAAATTGATCTCGTAGCAATCCCCGTCTTTGATATGTTGACGAAGTCGCTCAACTCGCTCAAGATAGTCCTGACGGGAAAAATTTGGCACAAATACAGGCGGGGAAGTCACTCGAGTTGGTAAAGGAAGGGGGGATGACAAAGCAGCCTCCCAGCCTTCTAGCGCATCTTTTAATACCCATACCCGTGTAGAGCCCCGCAACTGCACCAGCAGCAACTCAGGCACAAATCCCGGAAGCTCAGGCCAAGCAATTTCGGGGGGAATGGCGCTCCGCAGTCGCTCGTCGGCACGAGATTTCCATTCATAAGGGAGGGCTCCCAGGATCCATTGCCCTTTGGATTGCTGCCAATCTGCCCAGGTGCTCAACCCGATTCGTCCTACGCCCAGCATCCATTCGATGCGCCCATACCGATCGATCGTGCTCTCGCAGTTATTCAAGCTGATCGCATAGGGAAACTCAGATGCCCAAAGAAGTAGTTTCTGGCGATCTGTGGCAGGATGTGTCAGCAAAAATGAACGCACAGCGGATCAAGGGGTAATGAGAGGTGAATCAACGAATCGCGAGGGAGGCCGTTACACGGACAGGAATGAACTTCTGGGGATTATCTTCGGCGAAGATAGGGAACGAAACTTCAATTATTGCCGATGAGATCCTGTTCTACCTCGTGGAAATTTGGTCAGCTCGGGCACGCAGCATCTTTGAAAAAACGCCCATTCAGCACCCTGAGAAGCAAAATGATCTTTGTGAACTCCCATCTCTTTTTGCACGAGAACGTAACCTTACTCCTGCCATCCTTGTTCAAAGCCCTATGAAAAAACTGTTTCTGATGTCACTCGCGATTATGGCGGGCCTGTGGGTCCAAGCCCAAACTTACCGCAGCCTTACCGTGGCCGAGTTTGCGGAACAAGCACAGACTTGGCAAGGAAGTCCGCAAGTGGTCAATTTCTGGGCGACATGGTGTGCCCCCTGCGTGGCCGAACTTCCACATTTCGAAAAGCTGGCTGCCACTTACCTCCAGGAAGGCCTTCGTGTGGTGTATGTCAGTTTGGACTTCAAGCCTGCGGCATTAGAAAAGTTTTTGGCGGAGCATCCGCTCAGCGGCGAAGTGATTTATCTCACTGACGGCCTCCGGGATCCAGATTGGATTGAGCGCACGGAAGCTTCTTGGTCGGGTGCCATTCCTGCGACACTCGTCTGGAATCCAGAGAATCAAAGTCGCCAATTTCACGAAGGATCCCTCACGTACGAAGCCTTGGAAGCGTGGCTTAAGCCCGAATACTTGCCCAATCGATAGCTATTCATATTTCTGATGGCCGCGAGGACCTGCTGGTTGATTTCTCGCGATCCCTCTCATTGCCCTGGTTTACAAGTTTTATCAAGTGTTCTCTCACGTCAACTGTTAATCCATCTCATCATGACAAAACAACTGATTTTTACTTTGGCATGCCTTGTGAGCTTCGTCAGCCTCTCTGCTCAAAACGAAGGCTACGAAATTGGCGATCAGGTCGCAGACTTCAGCCTCCAGAATGTGGACGGGGCAACTGTGAGCCTTTCTGATATGAGCGACCAAGAAGGTGCGATTGTGATTTTCACCTGCAATACTTGCCCTTATGCTGTGGCTTACGAGGAGAGAATCATTTCCTTAGGAAACAAATATCAGTCAGCGGGATGGCCCGTGCTGGCCATTCAACCCAACAGCCCCGAGCGGTCTCCCGGAGACAGCTTTGATGCGATGAAAACGCGCGCCAAGGAACAAGGCTACGGCTTTCCTTACCTGTTCGACGAATCCCAGGAAGTTGCCCGGACTTTTGGCGCGACCCGCACGCCACACATCTATTTGTTGCAATCCACTAACGAAGGATTTGTAGTGAAATACATCGGTGCAATTGATGACAGCCCGAATGATCCCGAAAGTGTCAATACGCGCTACGTTGAAGAAGCCATCGAGGCGCTCAAGGCAGGGAACACTGTGCCCCGGGAGAGCACCCGTGCCATCGGTTGCACCATCAAGTGGGCTTCCTAGTTTTGAGGTTCTCCACTTTTCCTAACGTGCCACCAGAAGTGGGGTCCGAGGGGAGCTGTTGAGAACGATTGAAGACGCCGTCGTCGCTGTCATATCTGGTGCGGAAAATTCTCAGCAAGACCCAAAACCACTCTCTCCGGCCAAGACCTTCCCTCCCGAAGCGGTGTGCCTTGGCTGGAGAGCGGTGTCTAGGTAAAAAGTAAAGCACTGGTTAATAGATCGTTGAAAGAAAAAAATCTATTTCGCTCTTGCTCTCCGAAGAGTGGATGAATAATTTTGCCAAGCCGAAAACAGCTCTTTTTCGCATTCAGATCTGAGGACTCCGACCCTACACTTGTGTACCCATTTCTTGAGACAGACGCTCTTTTCTTCCCCTCTATTTCCCAACAGAGATTTATTGACCATCTCGTAGAAGGGCAATTAGACGGACAACCCTCACGAATTTAATGCAATCAAAAACATGACTTACGCCATTCAACCCTTGAAACGTCTCGCACTGATTTCCTTCTTTGCCATATTATCAGCTTCCTCGTTACAGGCTCAAGTCAACGACAGTATCAAAGCTGGCAACAACTATCTCGACAGCTTGTACATTGATGAGATTGAGCGCCGATCTGAGTCCGTGAAAGTGCTCCACGCCGAACCACTCTACATTGACTTAATCCGAGACTTAGGTGCCAGAAAGGGCGAAAAAGAGTGGAACGTGGGCTTGGGGCTTACCGATAACCAGAGTTTCGACGAATATCTCGCTTTGGTCGAGTATGAATGGGCGATCATTGATCGGCTTGGCTTGGAGGTAGAGCTCCCTTTTTCCTTTTATTATCCCACCGAGAATGGTTCCGCCGTAGATGCTCCCGATAGCCGACTCAATAGTTTGAAAATGGCTGCTCAGTATTCTTTCTTCGTCTCTGACAAGTGGAGTACTTCTATGGCGGTGGGCTATATTCAGGAATTTGAGCTGACTGGATTTCGAAACTACGGCAATGAAAGTCTTTTCATTGGAAATGTGTACAACCCCTTCTTCATCGCAGCCAAAAGGTGGGGCCAAAATTTCCATTCCCTGATTTATGCCGGACCACAAGTTTTTCATCACTTTGCGGATCAATCTACCAATGTCAACTGGCAGATTAACACCAGCTTCCACTACATGATCGATGGCACGAGGAATTTCCTCGGCATAGAATTCAACAAAGACGTTAGCCAAGGGGTCTTTGACATGGTCATTCGCCCACAAATGAGGGTTGGCGTTGCTGATGATCTCATGATAGGAATCGTGACGGGAATTCCCATCGGAAAAGCTAATGAGCGATTCAGCTCATTCATCCGACTGATCTATGAGCCCGGACATCGACATACGCATCGCTTACCTCACTTTCAGCATACCTCGAGATTTTTTAGATGATCTGATCGGTTTTTGTATCGTTCCAAATCGAAATGAGCCAGCAATACCTTCAAAGGGATATGCTGGCTCATCTTCTTTGTGTAGCTGAACAAAGCCTCAAGTCTGTCGCGGGATCACATGGTCAACCTCATTAGCTTCATTTCAAATTGTTACGCCTGGGAATGGGCCAGCTTCTTTCTTCGAAGTTCGGATGCCCTGCGATAAATTGAGATGAGGAACCCAAAGGTCAGAACAAATGTGCCCAGCCACAGGAGGTTGATCCAAGGTTTTTGAATCACCTTGATGGTCACATGATCAGCGTAAGGATTCACTTGGCGCGCTTGCATCCGCATGATTCCCGTCTCGGGCTCCACCCCCACAAATGCTACTTCAAGTCCCAGTTCTGGTATTTCGTCGGCGATCATTCCGGGCTTCCTGTCTTGGATCGTGAATACTGGCCGCAGCAAGAAGGTATCAAGTGGTGTGATTACGACCAGATTGGCAACGGCTGCTACCTCATACTGCTCTAAGCCTTCTTGCCCCGTCACATTTTGCACCTCTGCCAGCAACACTTCCGCATCGCCTAGCTGGGCTCTTTCTCCGGGGCGAATCCCAAAAGTAAAGAAACTTGGTTTTCTCGCATCCGGCGCGGGTAGCGACGAGGTGTACACATACACATCTCGGTTCCAATAGATCCGACGACTGGGGTGCGCAATGATGCTACGCATATCAGCATTGACCTCCGCCTCGGGATAGAGCACGAAGGTATCAGTGCTGTCATCTAGCGCAGTGAACTCGAGGCCATACTGTGTGCGGTTATTGCTCAATTCGGGTTCAAAAGCCAGAAGGTTTGTTTCAAGCATTTTCTGTAGAAGCTCCATGTCTATCTCTCCTTCTGGCATCGCCGAGGTCTGGTCCTGAACCGGGTGCAAAGATCCATCCTGCAAAAAAGGTTCCCTGCGCTGCACGATGACATAATCATCGCCGCGCGCGTCCCGAAACCGAAGTTTGAACCATGGACCAGATTCTTCAATGATTTCGAGTCGACGAATGGGGAGCTGGGCTTCCTTTGTTCCAAGGTACTGGACCGCATATCCCTGAATGATTGTCTGCTCCATCTTGTCCACCCGCACATTGTCCACCCGCTCTTCGTCGGAGAGGGTAGAGGCGATCTGCGCCGGAAAGAGATTGGTGCTCAGGATCCTATCGTAGCCGGAGGAGAAAAGCATCCCTAGCAACATCAGCGAAAATCCGATATGGACCACGGTCCCACCCATGACTTTGAGACCCTTGCGGTTGCTGCGCAAAATGGAATAAAGCACATCCGCATTGGCTACCAACCCAAATAGCGCTGTGAACAGAAGCAATTCATCTGCTATTCCGACGACTCCATATTGGATATAAGCCATCATTTTGCCGAAGAATCCGCTTCCTGCCTCCGCTTCCTCAATCCACGAAGCAAATTCGGCATCGTAGGCGAAATCCCAGCCTTGGAGCGCCAGCGCAATCAGTATGCCTGCGCCGGCAACCATCGAGATGAGAAATGGCCGAAAAATCGCATCTGCAAGACTTTTTCCGCGCTTGATCTTCCACCAAAGAAACTGCCCTATGCCAGAGACTGCTCCAAATCCAATCGCAAACCACACATTCCATTGGTAGTAAAACAATTGAGTCTGTGTTGGTGGCGCGAGGTTGGTGCCCAAAATGCTGTTAAACACTGGCAGTGAGGTGGCAATAATGACGACCAGCCCCGAGAAGGAAAAGATCAGCACCCCAAGAAAAAGCATGAATTCCGCACTCCAAAGCTGGCTTTCGTCTTCGCGCTGTGGGATTCGGGGCCACCTGAGCAAGCTCAGCACGATCACCCCCGCAACATAGGCCAGGAGCAACACCAGCAACTGGCCCGAGAGGCCAAGATCGGTGAATGTATGCACGGAGGTATCACCCAAAATTCCCGAGCGGGTGAGAAACGTACTGTAAAGCACCAGCAAGAAGGTGCCCATGATGAGCATCATGGTGAGCTTAAGATAAGCTTTGGCCTTTTGATAAATGAGCATCGCGTGAAGCGAGGCTACCCCACAAAGCCAGGGCACCAAGGAGGAGTTTTCGACAGGATCCCAGTTCCAATAACCGCCAAAATTGAGGGTTTCGTAGGCCCAATATCCGCCCATGATGATGCCGATGCCCAGAATCATCACCGAAAAAGACATCCACGGCAGGGCAGACTTGATCCACTGATCGTATTTTCCACGAATGAGCGCCGTCACCACGAAGGCAAAGGGCACCACCGTCGCTGCGAATCCCAGAAACAGCGTGGGAGGGTGAATCACCATCCAGTAATTTTGAAGGAGCGAATTCAGGCCGCTGCCGTTGGTGGGCACGAAATTGGGATCTGTGAGATAGATGGCTTCGTCGGGAAAGGCAGCTTTGAGGGATAGAAATGGCGTAGAGCCTAATTTCCACACGCTTGGCTCAAATCCGAGAGCGACTGCCCCCATGGCCAGCAAGGCAGCGCCTGCCAATATATCTCCCAAAGCGTACTTGTCCCTGGAAGACTCCTCCGTGATTTTCCACAGATACAACCCTGCATAGGCGATCAACATCAAAAAGCTGAGCCCAAAGGCTACATGATCCACACTCCTGAAAAAATCTTTCCAGGCAAAGTAGCTCCAAAATCCACTCTGTCCTCTGGCCAGCAACAACAATACCATACCTGCCACAGCCCATGATCCTGCCAAGAAAGTCTGAGCAGGCCCATCTAATTGTCCGCGACGGCTGTAGGCGCGCCAGCCCAAGTACCCAACTGGAAGCAGCGTGAGCACATACCACAGTCCTTCGACCAGGCCTTCTCCCACGTAAGCGCCCAGCAACATAGAGGAGAGGATCACTTCCACCGAAGCGACCACCGCCACGACGCCGTTTCGCCATTCGGACCTGTTTCGCAGCAGAATCAACCCGAGCACAGCGTGCCAAAAGCACCACAGCAGAAAGCTCCCCTCCTGCCCTTCCCAAAAACAGGAAATCATGAAGTGAACTGGCAGTTCATTGGAGGAGTGCGCCCACACGTAGTGGTACTGGTACTGATGAGTGTAAATCAGCAAAAACAGCGTGAGGATCACGCCAAATATGCTCAGCGCGTGGGTCACAAAAGCGCCCACCCCGAGCCTTTCCCAGCTTTTCTTTTCTTGGCCGACTTGGCGATCAGCCATCAAAAAGCTGATCGTAGAGACGAGGGCACTGGCAAAGGCCAGGCTGACAAGTAGTTCACCGAGTTTTCCGGCGGCAAATTCCATATTCGTTAAGTCTGCATTCAAAAGTGATAGATCCCCAAGAACTGAATACTTAATTCGCAGTCGGTTCTCCCGCTGTAATATCAGTCTCTTCGTATTTCGAAGGACACTTGGTCACGATACGCTCTGCTACAAAGCCACGCTCTTGATATCCGCCCACCACAACGACTTTTTCGGCTTGGTCGAAATTCATGGGCATAGGATCAAAAAAATGCACCAACTCTTCATTTCGAAGGGTATCCCGAAGATAAAAGGTAAAAAGATCGCGGCTGGGATCGTAGTTGGTGTCGTCGCGGCGAACCCATTCTCCCGAAATATGTACTTGTTTGCCAGACTCTTTGGCTGTGGCAAAGTCAGTGTAGGTACTCACATTCTTCGAGAGATTGACCCCGAGCATCACAATGAAAAGAGCAAGACCGATGAGAATAAGGATGTGAGAGGATTTCATAAGATTGTCTTTCGAAGATGTTTGTCAAAAAAAGTCGGGAAGGAGATATTGGAGTCGCATCGTTAGGTGTTGAAAGGGAAGGCTTGTCAAGAAAACGAGGAGCCTATGGGAAGGCTAGCGAACATCGACTTCATCCTCACTTTTTCAAACGCTTTTCGAGGGCACTGAGCTTACGCTCCGTGAGCACGAGATAGCCTACCAGCGTGACAAAAATGACCAACAACACAGCAAGGACTGCATACATACGGCCTTCCTGAAGGAGAATGTCGCCTGACTCTGCACTGGTCTGAAGGAGAAAAAGAAACAAAAAAGTCTTCATGATAGATTTTTATTCACGTGGAGGAACGTAGTAGAGGCTTCATTCCCTGCTTCCTCTACTGCTGCGGAGCGATCCAGGATGGCCCACCTCATCCTCAACTCATAAATCCATACGCCCAGCAACGAAAACCCCAAGATGCCGGGGTAAAGCAGCATTCGGTACGCATTGTCGATGCCTTCGCGCATGAAAATGAACGACCCGCCGCCAGCATCACTGTCCGCAGAAGTCGGATGTAAACCCGGCAGTATCTTCGGGATGATAAAATACAGCGGAATCAGGGTCGCAAATGCGAAAATATTGTACACAGCTGCCATGCGCGCCCGCTGCTCTTCGTCTGAAAAAGAGCTTCGAAGTAGAAAGTATGCCAGATAGATCAGCAAGGAAATACTCGCACAAATGATGATCGGGTCACTGGTCCACCAAGCTGCCGGGTCGCTCCATTCGTAGGAGGCTTTCCACGCCACACGGCCCCAAATCGTTCCGGTGATCAATCCCAAGATGGAGAACAGGATCCCTGCACGCGCAGCTTCCCGGGCTTTGAGGTCGATATCTAAGAGGTTCTGCGGTGCATCCAAGCGATCAGGATCAGCCAGCCGAAGAAATTTCACGCTGTGAACGACCGAGATCGTCATCAGCACAATGACCGCAAACCACATCGGCACATGATAAAATAAATTCCTGCTACTTTCCTGTAAGCCAGGGAGTTCCGGTAGCCTCGCCAACAGACCATACACCAGCACATAGAGCAAGAGCGCTACTGCCACCACTTTGTATCCAATTCGCAACTTCTTTCCCATGGAGCAAAAAACCGATTGTTTTTCCGAATGTTCCGAACGCTTCCCTTAATTGGCATGAAAGATACCAAAAAAGGAGCGAATTTGAGGGAAAGCTTCGGCCACACAGGGCGGGCGAAGGGTAGCTAAGCCCTTCATTCCAAGGAATTTTCTGCCCGTATTCGCAAGCCGTGTGAATCCGTTTGTGAAATCAGACCTTTCCATTGGATCTTGTACAAGTAGATCTAGTCACGAGCGCAGTTTTCGGAGAGAGGCTTTTCGAAGCTCACAGTATATGAACATTCCATTGGGACTTGGGTCTTGCGATTGATAATTTTGGACGCTGCATCACATAGTACTTCCTTCATGTCTTCTAGCCAAAAACATCGGGGTCAACACGCAGAAGACAGCAAATTATTCGCTCCGGCTACCTGGAAATCACTCAATGACGCAGTGGACGACCTCGCCTGGCTTTGGACAAGGGGCTACAGCCATGCTGCTGGGCTGAGCATCGTGGGCGATCGATATCGGCTTAATATTCGTCAGCGCGAAGCGATTCGGAGGGCCGCTTGTAGCGACCAGGCCCTCCTTGCCAGACCAGAACGGGAGCTGGGGTTGGACGACTTGGCTGGGAGAGCGATCGCCATTGATGGTTATAATCTTCTCATCACCATCGAAAGTGGCCTATCCAATGGATACGTGATCGCCTGCCGCGATGGTGTGTATCGCGACATGGCGGCCATTCACGGGACCTATCGCCGTGTAGAAGAGACCCTGCCCGCCTTGGCTATGATCGCCACCGAACTTCGAGCGCTCGGCGCGCCTTCGGCATGTTGGTATCTCGACAAACCCGTTGCCAACAGTGGGCGGCTCAAAGGCTATTTGCTCGACACGGCGCAGGAATATGCCATGGACTGGGAGGTAGAATTGGTGAACAATCCCGACCGGGTGCTGATGGATGCTCGTGGGCAAGTGGTCCTGAGCAGTGACAGCGTGATTTTGGATCACACTGAGGCTTGGGCCAATGTAGGGCGCTACTTGATCGAGCGCTTGCCTGATCCTCACATCTTAACTTTGCAAGGAAATCGATTTACGAAGGGTTGTGGCTTGTAATTCAGAGAGATATAGCAGAACTTTGTGCCCCGGTCATGGTTTAAGGAATATTGTTTTGTTGGCAAGTGCCAACGACATGAAATTGAAACCTTATTTTATGCGCCATTCCATTTCGTTTTAACCCGTAACGAATAGAAATGGCAGCGTAGATTTGAACGAGGAGCATTTTTCTCATCTATTTCCGGGTGATTGATCCCGGCTGTTTTCCACAGGAAGAGAGCATTTGACTAAGTCACCTTGTCCCGCTATGCAACAGTTTACTTGGATATTTTCTCTCTTGCGATCTGTGACTCCCGCGGAGAAGGAATCGTTGCAGCAAAATTTCCTTCAATTTCAGGGGCAATGGAAGACCCACGGCACCCCAGTGAACGGCCTCATTCGGCTTCATCACGACCGCTTCGTGGTGATTCAAGCTCGGGAAGACGATGGGCGCCCCTCTGGCTGTTCCATCGACAGCCTCCGCAGGGGAGTAACAGAAATTCTGTCGTATCACCAACTGCCTTGGTCCGATGGCTCCGAGGTGAGTTATCGTGACGGGAATGGCGAGATCCATTTGGTCCATTTCCAGCAGATCCCTTCACTACTTGCTGCCGGAACCCTCCAGCCGGATAGCATCGTGTTTGACCACACGTTAAAAAATAGCGACGATCTCAGCCAGTGGGAACGACCGCTGAAAGATACTTGGCTCAAACGTTTTTTGCCTGCACATTCGAAGCAGCATTAACACGATCTTGTCCCTGTCACCCACATCGCCGGACAGGAACTCCTGTTCGGCTTTTTCATGCAAGAAAATCATCAAGGCGAAGCCATGTAACTTTTCCACATTCCACTTCTATTTTTTTATTCGATCATGGACACCCAGGTTCAAGCATTTTCCTCCCTTCTCCTCAAAGATGGGCAGTACCAGATCCAAGGGCTTTCTGTCCTGGACCTGTGCGAACAGTTTGGTACGCCGCTCTATGTGTATGACGCAGAGCGCATTCGCCAGCAGTACCTCGAAATGTCAATGGCTTTTGGCGGCCTTCCTCACAAGATCAAATATCCTGTCAAAGCCCTCTCCAACCTGAGCATCCTCAAATATTTCAAGCATCTCGGTGCCGGACTTGATACGGTGTCACTGGCAGAAGCACAAATTGGGCTGCGTGCCGGATTCTCCCCTGACGAAATCGTGTTTACGCCCAACTGCGTTTCTTTCGAAGAAATCAGGCAGGCCGTGGACATGGGCTTGGTGATCAACATCGACAACATCTCTATTTTGGAGCAATTTGGGCACATGTACGGTTCGAGCGTGCCTTGTTGCATTCGCTTCAATCCACACATCTTTGCTGGTGGCAATACCAAAATCTCAGTAGGTCACATTGACTCCAAATTTGGTATTTCGGTGTATCAGCGTCGCCATGTGCAACGGATCATCACGGCCAATCAGCTCCGTGTTGTCGGACTCCACGTACATACGGGCTCCGACATTCTGGATGCGGCTTCTTATGTGCAAAGTGCTGAGATCATGTTTGACCTCGCGTATGAGTTTCCGAATCTAGACTTCATCGATTTTGGTTCCGGCTTCAAGGTTCCATACAAAGATGGGGACGTGCGCACCGACCTCCACCGAGTGGGCGACAAACTCCGCGAAACCTACGCTCAGTTCACCAAGCAGTATGGCAAAGAAGTCGAGCTTTGGTTTGAGCCCGGTAAATACATGGTATCCGAATCGGGATACTTCTTCGTGCGCACCAACGTGGTAAAGCCAACGCCCAGCACAGTGTTCGTAGGGGTAGATTCTGGCCTGAACCATTTTATTCGGCCAATGATGTATGGCTCTCATCACGACATTCTCAATGTGTCAAATCCCGATGGCACCAAGAGAATTTACACCGTGGTGGGCTACATCTGTGAGACCGACACCTTTGGGTGGGATCGGTCGATGGATGAGGTCAAAGAAGGCGACATCCTCTGCCTAAAAAATGCAGGTGCATATGGCTTTTCGATGGCGAGCAACTACAACTCCCGCGTGCGTCCTGCCGAGGTCCTTATCTATCAAGGCAAGGCCCAACTGATTCGCGAACGTGAGACCATCGACGACTTGCTCCGAGGTCAGGTAGAGGCTGATTTTGGGTGATGATACCGATGCTTGAGGCTCTCGAAGGCAGAAGCGCAATCCGGGGCTTCGAGAGCCTCAGCCTCCGGATGTCTTTGCCGATGCCTGAGG
>DAITMB010000078.1:16788-24056 GCA_036835375.1 Bacteroidota bacterium | reverse complement strand
CCACATGAGCATTTTAGCATCTTTTTCCCTTGCAGGCAAAGTCGCCGTGATCACCGGAGGCACACGAGGCATTGGAAAAGCCATTGCGCGCGGCATGGCAGAAGCTGGGGCCACTGTGGTCGTGGCAAGCAGAAAACAAGAAGCCGTAGAAGCCACGGCGCAAGAATTTTCCGATGCTGGTCTTTCCTCCCTCGGAATTGCATGTCATGTGGGACGCGAAGATCAGCTGATGCAGCTAGTAGCTAGCACCTTGAAGGCCTTTGGGCGATTGGATATTGTGGTCAACAATGCGGCTGTCAACCCAGTATTTGGGGGCGTGAATGAAGTAGAGGGGATGGCATTCGACAAGATCATGGAGGTCAATCTCAAAGCGCCTTTCTTGCTGGCCAAACATGCGTACCCATATCTCAAAGACTCCGGCGAAGGCGCTATCCTCAATATCAGCAGCGTGGGTGGCATTCGCCCAGAACAAGGTCTCGGGATCTACAGTGTGAGCAAGGCCGCCCTGCTCTCCCTCACAAAAGTGCAAGCCAAAGAGTATGGTCGAGACTTGGTGCGAGTCAATGCGCTATGTCCGGGACTGATCCAGACAGATTTTTCTTCTGCGCTTTGGTCCAACAATGCTGTCGTCCAACACATGATGTCCCAATTGCCCATTCAACGAATCGGGCAACCAGAGGAAATGGCTGGAATCGGCGTTTTCCTCTGCTCTCCCGCCGCCAGCTACATCACGGGTGCCATTGTGACCGCCGATGCGGGTTTCACGATTTAATCGGCGGCCCATTTTTTATCATTCCTTAGCCCCTTGTATCATGTTACCAGCTTTCGCCAGCCCAAAAATCGAGGATCTCTCATTGCGTCTTCGCGACTTCATTGATCGGGAAATCATCCCCTTGGAAGCTAGCGCTTTTCAGCAGCCTTTTACTCACACGGAGCGCCTACTCCGCGCACTCAAGCCGAAGGCACAAGCCATTGGCGCATGGAATTTGTACCTCAGCAAGGCGCATGGCGGACCGGGATTGACCCTCGTGGAAGTCGCCCAACTCAGTGAAATTCTCGGGAGAAGCCCACTTGGGCATTTGAGCTGCAATTGTCAGGCACCAGATGCTGGTAACATCGAACTGATGCTTTTGCATGCTGCGCCAGATATTCAACAGCGATTTCTCACCCCCCTCCTGTCGGGGGAATCTCGTTCCTGCTTCTCGATGACCGAACCCGCTTTTGCTGGGTCGAACCCTACGTTGCTGGGCACGAGCGCCGTACGAGAGGGCGACGAATACGTGATCAATGGACACAAATGGTTTACAACTGCAGCTGACGGTGCAGACTTTGCCATCGTGATGGCAGTCACGAATCCAGAAACCGCTCAGCTACATCGCAGGGCGTCGATGATCATTGTGCCGACAATTACGCCGGGCTTTCAGCTGCTGCGCAACATTCCCATCTTCGGACATGCCGGATCAGGGTACCACAGTCATGGCGAAATTCGCTACGACCAAGTGCGGGTGCCAGTGTCGTTCCGAATCGGAGAAGAAGGCAGCGGCTTTGCGCTGGCGCAAGCCAGGCTCGGGCCGGGAAGAATCCACCACTGCATGAGATGGATTGGCATTTGTGAACGAAGCTTCGAACTCATGTGCCAGCGGGCCGCCACCCGAAGCATGGGCGACGGAACTTATCTTGGTCACAAGCAGACAATTCAACACTGGATTGCAGACTGTCGCGCCCAGATTGATGCGGCAAGATTGCTGGTGCTTCATGCCGCTCATACCATTGATCGCGCAGGGAGCAAGGCCGCTTCGAGAGAAATCTCGGCGATCAAGTTTTTTGTTGCAGGCGTGCTGTCGGAGACCTTGGATCGAGCCATCCAGGTTCATGGAGCGCTCGGCATCACTGACGACACCATACTCTCCTATTGGTATCGCGAAGAGCGCGGCGCACGCATTTACGACGGCCCCGATGAAGTACACAAAAGCTCCCTGGCACAAAAAATTCTTGCCGACCACGGCTTGCCACGACTTTCATAACCTACGCCGATGCACGTATCCATCGACATTCCGATCGATCGCCTCAACCTATGGTTGGCTGATAGGTGGTCCGACATCGACCCTCATTCCCCTTATCCGGGCATCCAGTCGGTCGATCAGTTTCGGGGGGGATTCTCGAACCTCACCTACTTGCTGATTCTGGGAGCGCATCGCATCGTCTTACGCAGACCTCCCGTCGGCGCAGCAGTTCAAGGCGGACACGACATGCAACGTGAGCATGAGCTTTTGTCATTCCTTCATCCTGTTGGAAGTCTATGTCCCGCACCACTTGGTTATTGCGAGGATGAATCCATCATGGGTGGGCCTTTTTTTCTGATGGAATACGTGCCAGGAATCATCCTCCGGCCTCAAGGTCTCGCAGACATCCCTTCACCAAATGACATGGCGGATCTCTCCCGGGCGCTGGTGTCGCAGTTAGCAGCGCTGCACCGGATAGAGGTGCATCAAACTGGATTGATTGCCCTCGGAAAGCCAGAGGGATACCAGCTGCGGCAAGTCGAAGGATGGATCTCGAGATACCAAAAAGCCAAGACAAGTGAACTGGCGGGAGTGGACCAGCTCTGTGCGTGGTTTCAGCATCACATTCCAGCAGATGAGCGGGTCGCTTTGGTTCACAATGATTTCAAATTTGACAACCTGATCTTTTCCAGCACCACTTCTCCGAAAGTAAAAGCCATCCTTGACTGGGAAATGGCCACCATCGGACATCCCTGGATGGACCTCGGTACTACCCTTGCTTATTGGACTGAATCTGGAGAAGGTCCAATCCTGAAAAATTTTAATGTGTCGCACCTACCTGGAGCACTTACACGGAGACAAGTACTCGCCTTCTACGAATCACTTACAGGTGAGACAGTGGTGTCACCCGGCTTCTACCTTGCATTCGGCCTGTTCAAAGTAGGGGTGATTGCCCAGCAAATCTATGCTCGCTATCAGCGGGGGATAACACAGGATCGGCGCTTTGCCTCGTTGGGATTGGTAGTGGACACTTGTATGAAGCAGGCCATTCAAGCCGCAAAAGGCGACTTGCTGTGAGCAAGTAACATGACGTTATTCCTTTTCATCTTATTTCGACCTCTGAATTTTGACCAAACACTGATGAATTGAAACAACATTCAACTTTCATCACACTTCATTTACACTGCCTCCTACGATCTGTTTGAAAAAAGATCACCCCGAAATTCCAGAAGAATTCAGGGGTGAAAGTGTAATACAGCCGGTCTTTGCAGATATCAGTGCTGCACAAACAAAGCCTGAGTGACTTGTTGAACACCCCGAACTCGTACGAGGTAATAGCCCGCAGGCAGGTTTTCAAGTGGGAGATTCCATTGAATCCCTTTTTTGCCCAACTCTCGGTCCCAGGACTGGCTAGCTACGACGCGACCATCTGACGAGATCAATTCTGCTCGTACGGCGGTCTCGAGTGGCAACACAATGTCAACGGTTGCTTGCCGAGTCGCTGGATTAGGATAGACCTTGATAGCCATCATCTCTGCGGCAGCAAACTGCACTTCCACGACACCACTAAACTGAAATTTACCATCGAAATCTTCTTGGCGCAGCCGAAACTGGTAGATACCATCGGAAAGTGGTTCGGTCGTGAAATCGTAATCAATCATCTCTTGTGTGGTTCCATTTCCGGCGACAAATCCGATGGAAGAAAATGCTTGCCCTACGCGACTCATTTGTACTTCGAATCCACGATTTTGCGATTCCCAAGCAGTGGACCACTGCAAAGCCACGCGCTCGCCTTGGATTTTGGCATCAAAGCCCATCAGCTCGACAGGGAAGGACACAGGGCAATCCTCAAAAATCTCGATGGCTTTGCTCACATTTCCACAAGCACCGCTTGCACTGCCAGCAGGATCGTCGAAGACACGCAGCTGGTAGGTGCCGAAATATTCACCGTTGGCGTCGGCCGGGGTCGTGAAGTTAGTGGGGGCGGGTGTCGCTTGTACCAACGCGCCGTTTTTGTACCACTCGTACTGCTGCCATCCTGAGGCAGCCGTTTCAGCCGTGAGCGCAATGGTGACGGGCTGCACCGTGGCTTGCTGAGCGCACTGGCTGATATTTTGATTAGGGGCAAAATCTACTGCTCGGTTGCACAAGCCAAAAAACACGCCATCAATTGCCACATCATTTCCTTCGGTCCCGGGCACGATGTTTCTGATTGTGATCGTGGCCGTAGCATTTGTGCCACTTTGCCATTTGCCTGAAATCTGTGTCCATATCGCACTATCGGCGATGGACTGACGGCTCAACGGTCCGTATTGCCCTCCGGGCGCCAAAACGCCATCAACATAATAATTGGGGACTTCAACCCCATTGACGGCCAACTCAAAGATTGGATCAATTCCAGAGTATCCGAAGGATGATTCTAAATAGAAAAGGTTTTTGGCAAACACCGAGAACGCATACTCGGCTCCTGGGCACACATCGATGGTCTGTTCCCAGATCACATCCACGCCGCCGGTAGTGTCCACGGGATCCAGCAACATGAAGTTTCCAGTACCTGGATCATTTCGATCGCTAGCAGCCCAGATCGTCTGGAGGTTAAATCCTGTGCCATTATAGCAAGCAGCTCCTCCGACAGGATCATGGTTGACCGTGTTCGCGATGGTGTATTGGCCGAAGGCACAGGGGTAGTCTTGAGAGAAGGAATACGAAGACAAAAAAGAGGTATTTCCTTCGTCGAACTCTGGGTTATCAACCAAATTGGGGCCGACAACCGTGCAAGCTCCGGGGTTAGGATCCTGCGCTACTAAATGCCCTACATTCCATAAAAGTGGAAGAAATGCTATGAAGCAGCGAAGTGATGAGTTGAAATTCATACGCTAGGGGTAACAGCTTAAGAACAAAGGGTAAAAGGGAGCAGAAAGTTATAAGAAATTTACATATTTTTTGCAATTCCAAATTACTGAAAAACTTAGCGACAAATACGGGGCCAATTCGAAAGGCTATAGTTCGTTTCGGGGGGTAAGCCTAAGTGTGTCAGCATTTGTCTTATAACGAACAAAGCCTCCTGTAAGGAGGCTTTGTTATATGTTACAACCGCTAAAGTTTTTTCAGTCTCAAATTTTCACTGCATCACAGACCCTAACTGGCTGCCATTGAGATCGTCCAAAAAAAATCTCAATCGGTGCAGAAACAAAATTATCCTTTTACTCCAATTCTTCAGCAGGAATGTCTTCAGGTGCTGTCTGGAACGATTCCACATCTTGGATCCCAGGGTTCTGAATCACTTGATTTTGAATCTGTCCTTCCATCAAGAGCCGTGTTCCGCCGTCTCCTCCACTGCTTCCGATTACGTTTGCAACGAAGGCAAGCGCCGCAACAGCAATTGCCAAGCCCCAAGTGTACCGCTCGATCTGCTCCGTACTGCGTCGAGCTCCCAGCATTTGCGTGACGTTGCCACCAGCAAAAGTCGAAGATAGACCTCCGCCTTTGCTATTTTGAATCACCACGAGAAAAATCAATAACGCTGCTGCTATCAAAGCAAGCACTCCGAACAGGATCATAGCTTGTCTTCCTTAATGTGTTTAATCTGGGCTGCAAAGTAAGCTTTTTTCTCAGGATAACGCAAGCTCAGTTGTTCATAGATTCGAATGGCTTCCTCCGGATGATTTTGGCGCACGTGAAGCCGGGCAAGCGTCTCGGTGACTAGATTGTCGTCTGTAGAAATGCTGGCTTTCCACGGCTGCTCCGTGGGCTGATGATGGCTCATCGGAAAGGATGGCTTCATGGCTTTGGCCGGGTCAGCCAGAAATCGGCTGATCAATTCTTGGTCATTGGACCTGAAGGGAATGAGCTGTGCACGCAAGCGCTCGCGTGATCGACTGTGCCTTGACATCTGTTCTTGAACAAAGTCTTGGATTCCTTGATGAAAGGCTGCATCGCGATTCGTCACAGGAATCGACAATTGAGACGTATGGCCACGGCCTGTGCGGTTTTCCGGGGTGAAAACACTGATTCCAAGTAAGGCAATGTTTCGAGCTCTGATCACTGGTGCCTGCATAGATGTAGAAGTGTCTTCCAGAGGAGGCTTTGGTCCGGGAACGGGCGTAGAAACGGGTTGATGCGCAGAAATAATAGTAGGGGTAGGAGTCATATGTTGGGGTTCGTGGTGGGGTAGTATTGAGTTCTGCGGCAATGCTTCTCGTTCTTCTATCAGAGGCGAGTCTGTCGAAACTGGCTGCTGCGTAAGTTGCTCCCCTGCTTGCACAGGGCTGAAGATCTCCTCAGCAGGCTCGGAATTTTTCTCCAAGATCTGCTCTTGGTGGGGCGCTGGTGATTTTGCTTCCTCTTGCTGAGCAATCGGGGACGGCTGTTCCAGATAAATGGGAGCCGCTAATTCTCTCAGTCGTCCGCGTTCAGGTGAAAAGATCGCAGCCCGAAACCGCAATTCGGCATCACTGTCCTTAATTGCTCGCAAAATGTGAACCAATGAGGCATAAGGAGCTAATTTTTCTTGCTCAGACAAGATCCCTTCCTCCACCGCCGACCAATTGCCCGACCGGGCTTTCTCTACCAATTCTGGCCAGGACCATTGCCTTGATTGCTCCATGACAAGCGCTATTTGAAAGTTGCGAAAGAAAAGTGACTACCACTTGGCCACGCTCTTCGTAAAAATGTCTTGTGTAATTCGTTCCAAAATATCGTTGATAAGGTCTCGCTCTGAAGAAGCTAGATCTTGGCTCGCATCGAAATCGACGAACTGAGAGAAATTTGACTCCCAGCTATCAGCTTCTTCCAAGCTATTGACAAAGGAAACGCGCACATCAATCGTCATCCGGTTTTGCTCCGCTCGCGTGTCAGCACTGATCGCAACAGGGGAGATTTGATAGCGAATGATCGCGCCAGAGAGGACCAAATCGGCATCGTCGCCAGAGGTGAGTTGAAGGCGCGACTGGTTCAAAAATCGGTCTTGAATCTGTTGTGTCACTTCCTGAGCCAAATACGGGACGACTATCCCTGCCTCATTGCTGAAGTTATCGACAAATAGGGTCTTCAAATTCGGATTGACCGCGCCACCTCCTGTGAAATTGAATCCGACTTTACAACCGCTCAGCAGCAGTACCAGCACGATACAAACGGGGAGAAAGCTGAATCTATTCATTATTCGATGTCGTAGGCTTTGAGTTTTCTGTAAAGGGTGCGCTCGGATATGCCCAGTTCTTTCGCGGCTTTCTTGCGATTGTTGGCATACTTGTCGAGGGCTTTGAC
>DAITMB010000078.1:0-16688 GCA_036835375.1 Bacteroidota bacterium | reverse complement strand
TTGATCGAGACCGTGTTGAGGCGAAAATAGAGGTCCTCGCGAAATTTGCCTCGCCGAATCATATCGATGAGGTTCTTGTTGGTGGCCGCTATCACGCGCACATCAGCAGTGCGAATTTTGGAGGATCCTACGCGGAGATACTCGCCGTTTTCGAGCAGTCGGAGCAAGCGAGCTTGGGTTGCCAAGGGCATTTCGGCGATTTCATCCAAAAAAATAGTCCCGCCTTCCACTTCCTCAAAGTACCCTTTCCGCGCATCGTAGGCAGAGGTGAAGGATCCTTTTTCATGACCAAATAGCTCGGAGTCCAGCGTCCCTTCTGGGATCGCTCCGGTATTTACTGCGAGAAACGATTTGTGGCGGCGCTTGCTGAATTGATGAATGATTCGGGAAAAAACATCTTTTCCAGTTCCGTTTTCGCCATTCACCAGCACCGATACATCCGTAGGAGCGACCTGCATGGCTACTTCTACAGCTGTATTGATTTCGGGACTGTTTCCGATGATCGAAAACCGATGCTTGATGTCTTGGACTGTCATGACAAGTAACTCAAATCTGAGACGCGGGAAGGATATAGCCCTTGAGGGTAGCACTGGTAGCTTCGGTGATTTCTACAGTGACGTAGTCGCCTGGCTGAAATTGGCCTACTTTCGGAAAAACGACCATTTTGTTGTGGTCATTTCTGCCGCACCAGTCTTGGTCAGAGCGCTTAGAGTTTCCTTCGATCAACACTACTACCCGCCGACCAATGTCTTGGAGATTGCTTTGAAGGGAGATCGTCTGTTGCAAGTCAATGATTTCAGAGAGACGACGCTTTTTTACTGGTTCGGGCACATCGTCGATGAGCTTTTTGGCGGCAGGAGTTCCTGGGCGTTCTGAGTACGTGAACATGAAAGCGTGGCTGTATTGACTCTCTTCGATCATGCGCAGGGTCGCTTGGTGATCTTCTTCGGTCTCGGTGCAAAAGCCCGAAATGATGTCGGAAGAAATCGCACATCCGGGAATAATCCGGCGGATCATGGCAACCTTTTCGCGATACCAATCCGATGAATACCCGCGATTCATGGCTTCGAGAATTCGGTCACTGCCCGACTGCACGGGTAAATGGATGTAGTTGCAGATATTACTGTATCGGGCCATCACGTGCAGCACTTCTTCAGTGATGTCGCGAGGGTGCGAAGTAGAAAATCTCACGCGCAGCGTCGGGGCAATCTCAGCTACCATCTGAAGCAACGAGGCAAAACCTGTGGTCTCCACCGCCTTGCCATCTCTGAGCGCTTTATCGATCTGGCTTTTGCCTTTGAGTTCTTGATCAGGCGACCACAAATAAGAATCTACATTCTGGCCGAGCAGGGTGACCTCGCGATACCCTTGTTCAAACAGCGATCGAGCCTCTTCGACAATGGAATGAGGATCGCGGCTTCGCTCCCGACCGCGCGTGAACGGCACCACACAGAAGGAACACATGTTGTCGCAGCCCCTCATGATGGTGATGAATGCTGCTACTCCATTGGTATTGAGGCGAACGGGCGAAATGTCAGCATACGTTTCTTCGCGAGAGAGAAGCACATTTACCGCTTTTTGACCGCTTTCAACTTCGCCGATCAGCCGTGGCAAGTCGCGATAGGCGTCAGGTCCGATCACCAGGTCCACGAGTTGCTCTTCTTCCAGCAAGGTTCCCTTGAGGCGCTCTGCCATGCAGCCGAGCACACCGACCATGAGGTGAGGTTTGTCTGCTTTGTTTTTGCGGAACTGGCGAAGGCGATTCCACACCTTTGCTTCGGCATTGTCGCGGATTGAGCAGGTGTTGATAAATACGAGATCGGCCTCTTCCATCTGGCTTGTGAAGCCATAATCCATGTCCTTGAGTACAGAGGCGATGATCTCCGTATCTGAAAAATTCATCTGGCAACCATACGTCTCAATGTAAGCAAGTCTCCCGGTGGCTGGCTGAATTCCTTCCAACTGGTATGCCGACCCTTGGAGGGATTCTTCCAACAAGTTGCCTGAAGCACCGGGAGAAAAGGTTCGTTGGGTAATTTTATCGCGCATGATTCTGTCTGATTCAATTTTTTTACTCCCTCTTCACATCTAACCGCGCAGTCACGGGAGCCGGGTTACCTGAATGCACATAACCAAAGAAAGGCCCATGAACATCATGAACCCCTCCACAAATATACGTAAGTACTTGCAGACTGTGACAAAATGTCAGAAGAATCCTAGAATTTGTACACTACACCAAGAAATGGGATCGGAATCGGAAACCAGTACAAGTCTCTTCTGTCATACGATGGCACACTGGCATTCCTTGAATACGCTTCCCCTAAAGTGACCAAGGCCAAATCGAAGGTAATTTTATTGGTCATCAAGCGCACACCGCCGGAAAAAGCCAAGATCGCATCTGTATCCATGGATTTCCCGATTCGTACGATCTGGGTCATCTGAGCATTTATATCATATAGAATTTGTTCCTCGCGTTGGATCACAAACCAGTTTTCTGTGACCAAACCTACCCGCGGGCTGATTTGATGCATTCCTCCGAGCACGATGATCGGTGCGCGGGTGAAATCTCCATTGAGATGTCCTGTTCCCACAGCGAGGGTGAGGTTGGTGGATCGATCGCCAATTGTGGCCAGTCCATAGCCAAGCGCCACGGTGCCTTCGGACTCGGTGAGCACACCACCTGCAATGGCTCCGCCGCCGATATAAATCTTCTCCCCTACTTTCCAGCCAGCTTTTACATTTGCAAAGCCAATGAACGTTCTATTGCTAGTAAATATAGAAGCCAAGAGCGTAAACATTTCAACTCCTCCTGACAAGGAAATGTGATCTGTCACACCGACATTTATGCTGTTGATTCCGACGTACACGTTCTGATAGTATGCCTCTCCTTTCTGCAGCGGTATCGCAGATGGTGCAAACAAGTATCGGGTGGCATTAGGATTTCTAGGTTCTGAGGGAGACTTGTCTTCAGACATCAGGACCTCAACTTTGTGAAGTTCCCACCATGGCAGGGTCATGGCATTACCGAGATAAGCAACGACCACTGCTTTGTTGTTCAACTCCAGCAGGGTACCTCGTATCAGGTCTCCGTTGTACAACTCAATCATACAGAGTACTGGTTGAGGAGCCTCCAAGGCTTTGGCCATTTCCTCCCAGCCCTTTTTTATTCTTCTCAACTGGCCCCGAGCAGACTTTACTATCGACTCGAATTTACTTTGCTTGAGTATCACAAACTCCTCGTGAGCCGGATTTGCCCAATATCCCCTGGCTTCATACCGAGATCCATTCTGTAGGGAACGAAACACGATGGAATCAGGCGACGAAGACTGAAATTCAAGCTTTCGCATGAGAGAAAGCCGCTCCGCCTCTTCTGAATTGATACTACGACCAAGAAAAGGATCCAGCTCGACGACCTGCTGAGCCAGGACGGGACAGGCGAAGAATGTCATGGAGATGACATAGAGAAACACTTTGGTATTTTTCATCACTGAAGAGTAAGGCGAGTAAATAGAAGCAGTAAGATAAAAAATATTGGCCATCACAAATAGTCTTATCTTGAAATACTTGACTGACTTGAGTTGGAAACATTGTGCTTTACCCAAAAAGGCCACCATACTAAAAACAGCAACAAAGTTCCAACTAACAACCCACCTGAGGTGAACATAGCCAGGCTATACCAAAAACTAGTGACTGAACCTGTGACTATGATAGGTATGAATCCAGCAAGCGTACTGATGGTAGCCAACCCTATTGGACGAATTTTTTGAAAGACTGCACGCCTTGCTGCCACCCAATCCTGCTCTGGAAGTGTTTTTAACTTGGCCAACAAAATGATGCTATTGTTGACTGAGAGGCCCATGACGAGGACGATGGCTGCAATGGCCCCTTCATTTAGCGGGGCCAAGCCCAGTTGGTGTGTGAGGAGTACCCCCAAAAGTGCCAACGGAATGGCTTCCAGCATTCGAAAACCGTCCAAAATTGAATCAAATAAAATTCCACATATCAACCAAATGATCACAAGAATACCCAAGCCTACCCAAAAGAGATTTATTCGCTCTTGATGGGGTAGTCCTTTTCGTTCAAATAACTCGGCCTCAAATCCAGGAGGCCAATCGAGGGTCATATTCGTTAGTTCTGTATTTACCCATCGTTTCCCGAATTCATAAGCACCTGCGTATTCGAAGCTTATCCTTCTAATATAAGATCGATCTTCCCTCACGATAACTTGAGGAAGGTTCTCGTATTGAATTTGAATTCCGTCATTGACATCAGGAAACTTCCCTACAGGTGCTCGGCTTTCAAGCCATGTTCTAAGCTCCATTGATTCGAAGTCTGGCGCTTTTATGAGAAGTGAATACTGCTTCTTCGCTCCATTCTGTGTCAACAAAACTGAACGAGGAGATGAAATTAGTTGGCTAAATCGCTTGGCTTGATCGACCCAGTCTTCCCGCTCTCCCACTCCCATCTCGGGGTGAAACCCTACCGAGTATCCATAAGCACTCTTGCGCCAAACACTTGCTTGTGCATGAGGGTCAACAGACGAAATTCGTTCGTTATTTTTTAATCGATCTTCGACCGCCCCCGCAAGCGAATCCAACTGAGTATAATTATATCCTTTCATCACAATTTGAAAATTATTGTGGTCAGTCATTAGTGTACTGAATCCTTCTCCAATCCCATAAATATTCCATTTACAACCATCGTGTTCGACAGCATATCTCATGGCCATACTCTTAATAGCTTCGGCATCAGATGATTGAATGCCCTTTGTATGAAAAGAAATTTGCATGGATATATCTCCATTATCTTGAAAGCGCGTATCCACATGGTGGATCACACCATCTGGAATAGCAGCAAATTTTTTCACTAGTGGATCAATCAAGGATTTCGCTTGATTGATTGGTGGAGGATTAGGAAAGGAGATCTCGATCATGAGGGCAGGTGAATTAGGTGGATCCCAGTAAAAATGATGATGAAGATCTTGGATAAAATCCTTAGAAAGACCTCCAAGCCAATCGAACTGAGGGGGAACCCAAGCTACAGGGATACCTATTAATGAAATAAGACACATGCGCCAAACCCAGCGAGCTCGATGCATCAACGATATAATTGGAGGGTGCTTTTCTTCTTTATCCTTCGATGCTGACCAGGGTTCTGAGTCGTTTGGCAAATGGGCCACCATTGCCGGGACAATCCATAGTGCGACCAATAGAGAACTTCCCAGGCAAACAATTAGAAGCGCTGTGAAATCTTGAAGGCTACTCCATTGACTGCGGCCAAGACTGAACAAAGGCAACAAACTTCCAACAGTTGTGAGACTTGCTGCAGCCAAAGGAACTGCCATCGCGCGCACACCATCGCCCCGCCGAATGGCGTCACCGACCAACACTGTTTGATCGACCATGATCCCCATGGCTACGCTTAAAGCACTAAGCGAATATAAGTGGATATGTATCCCAGATAGATAGACACCCAATATAGCAATGGAGATACTTGACAATAGACAAAAAGCAGCAATCAAAGCATAACGCAGGTTCAAAGACCAGATCCACAACCCCAGCAGCACTGTCAGCAAAGTCCACCCCAAACGAGTAACTTGCGCATAAAGCTCCTCAATGAGTCCATCTATGGGATTTTGCACACAGCGAATGTGCCAATCATCGGGCAATCGCTCCTCGAGTGCCAGCATCTCATGCTGAATCATTCGGATATTGCGTAGAAGCTGAGCTTGAGGGTCTAGGTCAAATTGAAGATACAGGACTGGGGCTCCGTCCAGTTGTACTTCCCCTTGTGTAGGAATAGGAATTTGTCGAAGTGTAGCAATATCGCTCAAGGAAAGACTTCGCCCTGGGAGGGGGAAATGCATGTCCAATATTTCTGTTTGGGTAGGAGCATCTCCCTCCTGAAAGACTGGAAATCCTTGACCAGAAGGACCGCTCCGCCCGAGCGCAATCTGACCATACGCTTGATACATCCATTGTTCGATGCTATGAAAGGTGAGATTCCTCCTGGCCAGTTGCTCGGGTGAGATTGTAAGCAAAAGAGACGCATCGCCTATGCCGCTGAGAGACTGATCTAAAACACCTGGATGTGGACGGATGACTTGCGCAAGTTGGGCTTCCAAAAATGGTCTGTGTAGCTCCATGCCCTTGGGCGCCTGAATGGCGTATCGAAGGCTGCTACGCTCATCTGAATTCGGAGAAACAAAGCTAATATTAGCCCGAAAAACGTCTTGTGGAAGTTGATTTCGTAAACGGCGCATCTCTCCAAGCAATCTCGGTTCTTGCTCACGAACATCCACCCCAGAAGCGTAGATAAGCCGAATCATAGCAAAGCTTGGCAAGCTATACGAATCAAGTCTTTCTACATTTGCTAACTGGCTAAGGGCGGACTCGACAGGTGCAGTCACAAGTTGTTCTACCAGTAGCGGTGATGCACCAGGGTATCTAAGGGTGATCCATACCACCTGAGTCTCTTCGGCTGGCAACCAAGTCATCTGTAAATGTTGAAAACAAATGACCCCTGCCACACTAAGTGCCAGCCCCCAAAGAAGGGCCTGAAATCCAGGTTTCCTCCCCCGATTACCGAATCCGTCTCCTTGTCCATGGATCATAACGAAAACCTCTGTGCCAGGTAAGCAAACCATGTAGGTAGTACAAACAATGAAATCAAGGTCGATACTGTGATGCCCCCAATAACCGCCAAAGCGATTGGTCGTTGCAATTCCACCCCTACTCCGTCCAGCAATAGCAGCGGCAGCACTGCAAGGATCGTTGTTAGTGAAGTCAATACAATAGGCCGAAATCGATCTATGCCAGCTTGCTCCACGGCTTGACTTATTCCTTGCCCTGAGCGACGATACTGCAAAATGGTCGAAACCTTCAAAATCGAATCATTGACTGCTATACCAGTAACCATCAAGAAACCCAACCCAGAAAGAACGTTGAGACTCCCACCCCCAATCCACAATGCCAACGATGCGCCAATAAATGCAAGTGGAAGTGTCAAAATGATGAGTAACGGAATCCACAATGACTCAAACTGTGCCGCCATGATGAGATAGAGCAAGATGCTTCCCAAAATAAGGAGCCACAGAAGTTCCTTCTGCTGGGCATCTCCAGCTACTCTCTCGCCACTCACGCTTACGGCCCACCCACGATTTTTCGTCACCTCTTCAACAAGGGAGAGCAACTGCACAACATCACCTTCTCCCTCCCATTCTATGCGTTGACGCATTCCTTCTGAACCAGAATAGATGACAATCGGCACATTCCTTTGATCTACATGGACTAAGTCGGCAAGGGATATTCCTCTACCAGGCAATCTATATCGTCCAAGTGTGTTAAGCAGTGTTGAATCTTGCCTCAATCCTATTTGCAATGACATAGGCTGGTTAGGATCGGCCAATCTCCCCATAAATTGGCGTCCCAGTGCATCAGCTAGCGCTACATTGACCTCTGAAAGAGGAATATCGAATCTTGCCAAAGATTCAGTGGAGATTTTAATGACCTGAATAGGAGCTTCTTGCCCATATGGAAGCCTTAAGGAATTTGTCCCGTCCCATCCTTGTATCTTATCAAAAAGATGCTCTAATTCTTTATGGCTTGGAGGAAGTCCCACACCTGGCGTTCCAATTTCCCATACCAATTTAGGCATAGCTTGAGGAATCACCATTTGGAACTGAGATGGTGGCATTTGGGCTGTAAACACTCCGTCTGGAAACGCTTGCTGAAGTGCTGCTAGCCATCCATCTGTAGGACTTACATCATCAATGAAATGATCCCACGTAATCTGAAAAAAAGCTTGATTTACCAGTTGCTTGTTCAACTGCCCCGGAATCTCTATCACACCTACCCATGCCGCAATTTGTTCTACATCTGATCGCTGCGAAAGCCACTGATGAAGTGCCTTTGATCGTCCTAAGCAATCAATAAAAGGGAGATCTCCGGGCCAAGAAATTTTCAACGCAGTCTCCCTGGTTTGAAGAGATGGGAAAATCTGCCTTGGAAGGTTCCACACAATCCAAGTTCCCACAAAAAGCAGAATAATGGTGCCAAAAGTAATCCACTTTGGATGAAGAAGAGAAATTGTCAGACCACGCTCATAGCGAGAGATCAACCCATGCTGCCACGACGGACTCATGATGTTACGCGATCCTATTCCCATGATCTGGTGATAAAGAACTGGTAACAAAAGCAAAGCACCCAATAAAGATGCTACAAGCGCCCATGTAATAGACAAGGTTTGATCCAACAGCAAAGAGCCATTCACACCGCCGAGCAGGGCTGGTGGAATAAACACACAGATGGTGGTTAGTACAGAAGCTATCAGAGGAATAAAAATTTCGCTTGCCCCTTCGCTCACTGAGTCCACAGATGAAGCTCCTTGCACGAACTTGCGAGAAATATTTTCTATAACAATGATCCCGTTGTCTATCAAGATCCCAATTGCAATTCCAAGCCCTGCAAGAGTGAGTAGGTTGATCCCCAATCCGCTCAAGGCAAATCCAGTCCCAGCTAAGCAGAGCGAAGTAGGAACTACCAAAGCAATGACGAGGCTTTCCTTCCAAGAACCTAGAAAGAACATGACAATAACGATAGCTAGACTTGCACCCCACAGTAGACTATGCCGGAACCCATCTAATGTGCCTTTTACCAACTCAGCTGCATCAATTTGTACGGTGATTCGAAGATCAGGGTATTGCTGTTTGAAGGCTTTAAACTCGTTCATGACGAGTAAATTGACTTCACTCAGATCACTACCAGGTCGCTGGTAGATGTTCAGTGCCAAGCAGCTCCCTTCGGCATCAAAAAGGGCAGAACTAGCAGGTGCAGGCAACGCCCGCACCGAAGCTATTTCGTCGAGTCTGATCATTCGATCCGATGAGAGCCTAAGCGGAAGTGCCCTGATTTCTTCGAGGTTCTTAAGCTGACCTTGCAGGGAAAGGGTGATGAGTCGCCCACGGTCTCCCATCCGCACTACCCCAAAATCATAATTGGAAGCTTGGATCACTTCTCGGAGGCTAGCCATCGACAGCCTGTATTGCTGTAGGCGTACCCAATCGGGCTCTATCCAAACTTCCATGATAGTAGCACCTAATACTTCACAACGCCCGACTCCAGGTAATTGCTCAAGACGGCGACGGAGCACCCCTTCTGCCAAGGACTGAAACTCCAATAGTGACCCCCTCTCAACAGCAATAAATGCTTGAATCATCGGAAGTTGACTGGCTCCAGATTGTTGTACATAAGGCACAACATCTCGGTTTGGAAATCCAATTTGTGCCAAAGAAATTGCTTCCAATACCTTCAAATAGGACAACTCCATGTTTGTGCCCCACATATACTCCAAGGCAATCTCTCCGCTTCCTTCGAATGCCCATGAATGAATATCAACCAATCCGGGTTGCTGTGAGAGGTGGAGACGTAATGGTGCCAAATAAGCTTCCTCTACCATGAGGGGATCTTGACCGGGCACAATAACACCAACTTCGAGCTTTGGTAGTTTAAAATCAGGCCACAATCCCACGGGCAGTTGGAGCCAAAAAAATCCACCTGCGCTTAACAAGGCTATGCCCATAAGCAACACCGCTCGTGGGTGTGTCAATAAAAAACGATAAAATGTTACTAATTGAGGCATCACGGATAATCCATCGTCAATAACTATCTCATCTTGCTCAGTGATTGCCCTTTTGAGGCCGCTCTCTCATCAGGGAATCTCATCATTCTACTAGACTACCTTGCACTGATATGGGCGCGTGATGACTAAGGTGATCATGGCCACGAATCAATACATAATCTTCCTCCTCAAGCCCCTCCTTGATTTCAACCCAATGTTCATTCCGATGTCCAATCGCAACAGTCTTCCAAGAAGCTTTGCCAGGAGATTCCCACACGAATACAAAAGGGTCCCCTTGACGCTGAAGCAATGCGCCAATCGGTACGGTAAGCGTCTTTGGATGTAAGGTCGTTTCTATTCGTACTTGAACAAACATTCCTTCCATCATTTTATTCGATTTTTGAGCAAGACTTACTTCCACACTTGCCAGCCCCTGATCGTTCAAAACTGGCCTAATTGAAGAAAGTACACCCTTCAGATCGATTCTTTGAGCTGGCACATGTACAAAGACCAGGTCACCTAGGGTGACTTGAGATATCTCTTGCTCCGTAAGTTCCAACCGTATGCTGGCTGAAGCCAAGTCTATAAGCCGTAGCACCTCACCGCCACGTGGAATATATTCTCCTTTCTGATATGTCATACCAATGATTTGTCCATCAAATGGAGCCACCAAGTGATGCCGCTTGGCAAGTTCTGTGAGGTAAGCGACTTCATTCACTGCAGCAACATATCCAGTCCTAATGTCGATATTCTTTGTCCGAAGATGTAAAGAATCCACTATTCCAACCCCGCTGTCGTCTTGATCCACCTCATACAAAATCCGCTGGCTCCTTCGTTCTAGCTCTGATTTTGCAAGCACTAATCGGGATTGCTGCAATTGATACGCAATACGAAAGGTATCTAGGGTGGCCAGTCGCTCGCCAGCCTTTACCAATTCCCCATCTTTTCTCCTCTCGCTAATTAGCCATCCTTCGACCTCGAATGACAGCCCCACTTGTCGAGCAAAAAATACTTCTCCTTGAGCTTTAATGGTCTCGAGAAGTCCTTGAACTTGTACCTTTGCCGTATCTACCGGACTGGCTATTACGTCTCGTGTTATCGATTGTATAGGGGTTGAAGACTCTACCGTAGTCGATTCACACCCACAAAAAATGCTTAAACTGAGCCCCACGGAGAAGAGAGTCACTGAGTGTGGCTTCCAAAGTATTCGATGAGAAAAAGCCAACAAACCGTGTATGAAAGTTCTCATTGATTCGAAATGAAAGAAAATAGAGATCCACGATCAAATATCCTCCAAAAAAATGCGACAAGCCTTCTAGTAAAATTCCCCAAAATAAGAACGTCTGTTTGTGCCTATTCTGCTACCCATTGATAGCAAGTATATACCAATTCATTTTCCCTGAGTCCTGGATTTCTGGGGTGGGTCGCTGGCAGGCAGAACCCCTGTGGTGAAGCAAATGCATGTGTAGGCGAATATTTCTCTTGGGGGATCGGGTACTCCCCGAGCAGACGGAGTGAACTATCCATGACTTGCACTGAATAGGTAAAATCATGTGGCTGTGTGTACGTCCCGTCCGCCTGATACGGATGAGAGGTGTTGGGATGAATTACTAAGCGATACACAAGGTGATTCCATTCGTCGTGAATGATATTGCCATAATACCCGCGCTCTAAAACAGCTGTGGCCGCATCCAGTTGAAAAGTCGAACTAAGAGGTGAAATGGTCTTTGGAAGAAAATGACTGGTGACTGTTCGACTCCAAGCAATTGTATCCCCCAGCCTGTAGCGAATTACTTCAGAGGAGATTGGAAAACTAACATAAACTGTTTTTTCAAACCAGTCCCAACGAGGAATTACGTCATCTGGATATAACCATGTCTTGTCATAATAATCCGAAGGGAAAGCCAAAGGAAGATCCTCTACCTGAGGATGGTCAAAGGAACTGATTCGACCAGCAACTCTGTGCCCGGGACCTATTTTTGCTACCGTGTAACGCGTGTCATCATCGCTATAATTGCCCGGGGTCCAAATAAAAACTACATTCCCTCCGACACCCTGGATCGGAGATCCTTGCCACGAGTACGCTGCGGCTTGAATTTGATTTGTTCCTGTGATACTCAAGTCAATGCGACGACTAACCTTGCCTTTGTCATTGGTTAGGCTTATTCGAAAAAAGTCGGATCCATGTAACCAGATGCTATCAGGATGTTGAACGCTTAAGGAATATATTCGCAAAATAGCATCAGGACCTTCCTCCGGGAGAATCACATCTCGTAAAAGCTCCGATGTTTCCCAATCGTAGATCGCAAAACGATTCACGTGGCCATAATTCACCACAAGGCATGCTCTGTCATTAAACGAATGCATAGAATTTCCTCTATTTGAAAAAGATAGTCCAGCAGGGGCATAGAAGCGACGAACTGTGGATGGCTCCCACTTTCCTTTTGGAAGAGACACTTCCTCATCCGGTAACGCAACATAAGGCACAGCCGATGTCTCGGATGTCCAAAGTGAACCCTTGGTTTCCGATTGGTGGGTACATCCCATGGCTAACCATAACAATATGAGTAAAAAGTGAAGCGCAACCAGTCGTATCGGCATAAAAAAAATTCAATGAAAACATACCCTAGTACCTAATCTAGCTCAGGGCTGATTCAGATACTAGGATAATAATCTTGTAAAAGAATTGTTGCAAAGTAACGACCCACTTCCGGGTTCAATCAATTTGTATTATCAAGGTAGCAATCGCAACCTTTCGTAGGGCAATCGTAGCTTGGGCCTGTCAATCTATTCCATAACCATATTTTACAATCCGGCTCCGGGGCAGATTGGGCAGTTTTTGGTAACAAAATCAAGAATGTGAAACCAATAAGGCATAAGCAGAATGCCGAAAACAAAACTTTTTTCCTACACATGATTTTTAATTTACTCTCATCCTTTTCAACAGCCGATAAGATTTTGCTGGTTGATCAACGGATTGAAAGTAAAAAAAAAAGACTTTCCAAAATAATATTTAAAACTATTTATATCAAAATGGCGAATGAGTAGATGCTAAAATATTTACTCCTTCATTCACCCTCATTGGTATTACCCCTATCTTTATAGCAAAAGAAATGATACTTTACTAATTCTATTTGCAGGCTAACATATTTTCGTACCCAGCGTGACAAAAACTAAAAGGGCTTAGATAAATGGGTGAGAATTAAATAATTAACTGCTGGGTCGGGTTTTTCACCCTGCTTATACCCAATATGCGATACAAGCTGGGCGTGGACACAAGACCATTGTCCGAAAAAATCATCGATACAAGTCCCAGATTTTCCGTGTGGGCATGATATCTACCGTAAAGCCCTGTGACTCACCAAGAACTTAAGCAATGCTTCGCATGGATGATGAATCTTATCAGCCTCAGAATCAAAAATTAGCTTTTATCTGTAAAAATTGTCGTGGGAAGTGCGCATTTTTATTCAGCTAGATCCACGTAATCAATTGCCAATAGACTAATTCTACTTTAAGACCTGTACTTTGCTGATAATCAGTATTTCCCTGATTATTGGTACCGCTCTTGGCTAGAGTCTCTTGAGAAGGCTTGGGCAAGAATTTTCAATTTTATTTGGATATGTGCTAAATATTTTTTGACTACCCTGAGTGTACCTATACTTACTCAAGCAACCGAAAGCTACGCTTTAGTGGATATATCTACCACTGGTACGTTGGTCGATATGATCGCAGCGAGATTGCAGAAGCCTATCTCTATGGGCTTTTGACCCAAGAACGTGGCAAAGCGAATATGGAACGCATGGAAGAGTCTTCCCCTTCACAGATCGAATACATTCGTTATCAACAATTTATCACCGACTCCCCTTGGTCGGCCGAAGATGTGATCGCTCATGTCCGCAGCGACGTGAGCAAGATGATCCAATCGTATCAGTCCCAGTGTGATCGCTCACGCAGCACGGGCTTGTTGCTCGATGAATCGGGCCATCGCAAGTCGGGGACTCACTCCGTCGGGGTCGCTCGCCAATACTTGGGGAATTTGGGTGAGGTCGATAACGGTCAAGTCGGGGTCTATGCCTCTTTGATCAGTGATGGGGTGGGCAGTCTGGTCGATCAACGCCTCTACCTGCCCAAGGGTTGGACCCAGAATAAGCGCCGGTGCCAGCAAGCAGGCATCCCTGGCAAAGGGCGCAAACCCACCCGCCTCAGAAGCGACCAAGCGACCACCCGTGTCGATACCTACGCCCGAAGCCTCGATGAGCAGGACTGAACGCGACTACGGGTGCGAAAGACCACCAAAGGATGGCTCGAAGCCGATTACCATGCCCATCCCTGCTGGGTCTGGAATGGCCAAGAGCAAGCCCCAAGAGCCAGAACCCTCCTCATTCGCAGGGACTTCGATTCCCAAGGCCGAACCATTGCCCTCAAATACTACCTCGCCAACACCGACCTTGAACAGACCCCCATCGAAGAGCTCGCCTATCGCCAATCGCAGCGATACTGGATCGAACGCCGATTTCAGGATGCCAAGCAAGAACTCGGACTCTCCGACTATCAGGTCAGAAAGTGGAACGGATGGCATCATCACCATGCCATATGCCTCCTGGCCCTCTACATGCTCGAAGCCGAAAGGCTCGATCATCGTAGCGAAGTGCCCCTGATGAGCGTCAGAGACGCTAGAATTATGGTCACCGCTAAGATCGCAGTCAACATGATCTCTGGCAATCCCATCGCCGAGCAGTGGGAGAAAATGAAACGAAGACACCACAAAAGGCAAAAGGACATTCAACGACACTATCGAGCACCGTGAAAAACAAAGCGCTCATTATCAGTGATTTGATACCCTTAAAGTAGAACTAATTATCCTTTTTCACCAGCACCAAACGCATCCAGAAACAAACTAGAAGTAGCGAATTCCTGAATGGTGGCATCTTTCAACCAAAGCACGCGCCCCGGATAGTCCCGGAGCAAGCCGTATTCATGCGTGGCCATGAGCACAGCGGTACCGCGATCGGCGACTGCACGCAGGGCAGCCATCACCGTTTGGGTCGCTTGCGGATCCAGGTTTCCGGTAGGCTCATCTGCCAATAACAATACCGGGTCGTTGATCAAAGCGCGGGCGATGCTGACGCGCTGTTGCTCCCCGCCGGAGAGTTGATATGGATGCTGGTTCCCTTTGCCGACGAGGTCTAGCTCCTGAAACAAGGCAAGGATCCGGTCCTTGATGGCTTGGCGATCTCGCCAGCCAGTGGCTTTCAGCGCGAAGATGAGGTTGTCCTCAACCGATCGATCCGGAAGCAATTGAAAGTCCTGAAAGACGATCCCAAGTTTTCGCCGAAGATCCGGTATGTTTTTGCGTGTAATCGCGCTCACAAGGTCCTCTCCGAGCCGGATGGCACCAGCTTGCGGAAATAGGTCGGCATAGATGAGACGTAGCAAAGAGCTTTTACCAGAGCCTGTTTTCCCGACAAGATACACAAAGTCGCCCCGCTGGATTTTAAAGGTAGAGAGGGTCAAGAGGGGGTTGTTCCCCATTTGCAGGGATACATCGGAGAAGGAGAGGACTGGGTGAACTGGCTGTATCATGAGGGAATTTCGACTTTTTGCATTTTCCCGTATTCCTCCATCTCTTCGATCAGGGAAAGGAGTTGCGCGGCGTGGACCGGATTGGGGATCACCTTATCCAATCGCTCCTTCCGGCTGGGCCTAAAATACCCGATCAACGTGAGATTTTCGTCTCTTAGCTGAATGTAGTCAGGAATTTTTGCCTTCCCTTTGACCTTCATGAGGTAGTAGATCGACATCCGAGCGGGCTAATTGATCCAAACTGTGTCAGGCATGATAAACACTTGGCTCCGAGGCGATAGGGGCAATACAGCCTTGCCGTCCACCCAACGCTTGGCATTGGGCTGGCTGAGGGAGGTCCCATTGTTCCACTTTTCGGTCTTCACGATGCTCCCCTCTTGGTCATAGTAATTAACATTGCCGTGAAGGATATTTTGCATGAAGTCGCCGGATATAAAGGGCATTCCTTCCGGGTTGTACACCGTGAATCCTCCTTGTTTTTGGTCGTTGTAGTAGGTGAAAATGGCTAGCAAATGCCCAGTATAGTCAAAGTGTCGCCACTTGCCGTACTTGACATCTTTGTAATATTCTCCTTCTACAATCACTTCGCCGTCTGGAGAAAAGAATTGGTAAGGACCTGTGCGGGTATTTGCTTGGTATTCAAACACCTCTTTAAGGGCTCCGCTTTCGTAAAAATTCCTTGCTGAACCCGTCTTCTCACCTTCTACATAGGTCTCCACTTGCTCCAGTACTCCGCTTTCGCGAAAGGTTCTCACTTCCCCATGCGCCTTCCCTGCCTTCATGGGAGTCTCTTTGAGCACCTTGCCTGTCTTGTAAAAAAACAGGCGGCTGGTGTCTTCCTCAATCCCATCGACATAGTAAGATCTTTTCCAGAGTTTACCCGACTTGTGGTACTCGAGGTATTCGCCCATGTACACCCCCTTTTCATTACAAGGGACCGTGTACTTGAGATTTCCTTCCTTGTCGTGGCGGGTGCAGTCATGCATCTTTTCGCCACAAGCACTGAGAAACAGACTGGCGACGAAAAACATGAGCAGGGGGGCCCAGCGAAGCTTAAGCCGTTTTGCTAGCCCCTCCATCGATAGGGGGAACTCGCTCGAAACGGTCATAATTAGCAGGTAAGATGATGGAAAAAAGAAGGTAAAGGAAAATGGACATTCCTGTAGTCGGGATGATGCTGAAGATGAAGGCAAATCTAATCAATGCCGATGAGATTCCTGTGTATTCAGCGATTCCTCCAGCGACACCAGAAAATACTTTGTCGCTATTTGATCGGCGGAGAGATTTTCTTTGTTCGCGACCACCGGTTGCTTCGGTAGTAGCTGACCTACGCTGATAGCGATACTGGTTCTGCTCGCTCTCTGCGCTTCTACTGCGATACGTACGGGCGCGGTCTCCGCCTTCTTCTGTGCGTCCCGTGGCAGCAGGCCGCGTTTTGCGATACACGTTGAGCGCGGGGAAGTTGAGTTCTTTTTCTCTGAAGGCAA
>DAITMB010000077.1:0-24060 GCA_036835375.1 Bacteroidota bacterium | reverse complement strand
AAGCATGAGTTAGTTGAGAATTACAGAAGCAAAAGAAATCTTGTAGAATTCACAAATCAATTTATAACAAGAATTCATAATCGTTTAAAAGAAATTCCAATTATTGCCAAGCAAACTGACAACGGAAGAATAAAATTAGTTCGTTATCAAAGTATCAATCTCATTACTCCGCTTGTAAATGACATTATCACAACCGGACTCGCTGGCACCACATGTGTGCTCACAAAAACAAATGAAGAAGCGCTTCAAATCACAGGGCTACTTTTAAAAAATAATATGCATGCGAAATTGATTCAGTCTAACGAATCATTTAGCCTGTATAATCTCTTGGAGGTCAGATTCTTTATGAGTCAGCTGAATTTGGCTGATAATGTTTTTATTATCAGCAATGATGTTTGGGCAAATGCTAAACGGGAATTGTCAAACGAGTTTCGCAACAGCACAAAGCTGGAAGTGTGTATGAATATCATTAATGATTTTGAAGCAACCAATCCACAGAAGAAATACAAATCTGATTTTGAAGCCTTTATTCGCGAATCCAAGCTTGAAGACTTTTTTAATGAAAACGGTGAAACTATTTTTGTTTCAACCATCCATAAATCAAAAGGGAAGGAATTTGACAATGTTTTCCTGATGCTTGACAATTTTAATTCTTCAACAGACGAAGCCAAGAGGCAGTTGTATGTTGCTATGACAAGAGCAAAACAAAATTTGACAGTACATTTAAACTCAAATATATTCGACAATATTTTAGTAGATAACTTAGAGCTGGTTGAGGATAACCAAATGTACTTGCCGCCAAAAGAGTTGGCAAAGCATTTAACCTACAAGGATATTTGGCTAGATTATTTCATAAACAGGCAATATTTGATTTCTCAACTCACATGCGGAGATGTCTTGACTTTGAACGGTGATGAATGTTTGAACCCAAAGGGACAATCAGTGTTAAAATTTTCCAAGCACTTTGTGAAACAAATGGAGAGTTTTAAACAGAAAAATTACATACTGAAGAGTGCGAGAGTGAACACCATCATTTACTGGTTAAAAGTAGAAACAGGACAAGAAGTGAAAATTGTTTTACCGGAGCTTTATTTTGAGAAACACCAGGATGAAGATTAAAAGCACGATTTCCCAAATTGTATGAGAAGCGAAATGTGATCAAATGGTCTTAAATTGCGATTTTCAGCTCTTAACAAATCTTGCCATCTTTCTACTTGTTAAAAAGGAGACTTTAGAAGGAGTGCTTCGAAGCGCCAAGCGTTTCACATTCGTAACCGTTGTGGCCCATCGAGAAGACCAATACCCAGGCTGCGCACCCAGTCCCCGCGAGTAACAACAAGCCAATCAAGAGAATCCAGAAACCTGGATAATGGGAAAACATGTAGGGCGCTGATCAGGAATGGAGCGAGATCGTGGACAAAAGGGTTTTCCGGGTAGGAAGAAAGTGCGGAAATTCATATACTTAAAGACTGAACCGCCTACGAAGCTACAACATGATGCAAGATCCATTTCGAAGGATCGGGAAGGCGAATGTACAAGACGTTCGTGAAACCAAGTTTCAAGACAAAGAGTAACAATTAAAACAAGAACAAAATGATGAGTAAAAAGAATAAAAGGTCAACAAACTTGAGTTTGATAATAGGTGTTTTAGGCTTTACTGCTGGAATAGGCTTGTTATTTACCGATAGTTGGTTAATTGGACTCTTTGGGTCAGTAGCTAGTGCTGGGTTAGCCTATAAGGGATATCAGGATTCGAGAAAATCGAAAAACTGAAATATATCGTAATCTGTGGACACAAAAATATGACTTGCAACAATGTATATGAAGTCATAGTACCCTGCGGGATGCTACGCTACATATACTAACCGTAGTGGCCCATCGGGAAGACCAATACCCAGGCTGCACACCCAGTCCCCGCGAGTAACAACAAGCCAATCAAGAGAATCCAGAAACCTGGATCAGGCGTGGCAAAGTGTCCGTTCTGACACTTCATCAGCCCATACAAAGCCACAAAGCCCGCGACTTCCGCGCAGGCCTTCTTCAACACCAGGCTTTCATTTCATTTCATTGGCCTTTCGAGGATGTCTGTCAACAGCAAAAGTTTTTACATATGTTGCTATGGCAACAGCGCAAAGACCTGGACGATGTGCTGCATGCAAAAAGATATTCTGCTAATTGTTACAATGAGACAAAAATGAGTATTATTACGTAATTATGAAAATTGTTTAAACAAGTACAAATTGCGCTATGAGACGATCAACAAGCCTGCGCTTATTGTTTATAATTACAGCCGGACTTTGTTTAACCAGTTGTAACCAAGAGACAATCAACGATCAAGAGCCAGTCGTTAGAACCACTTCAGGTGATGTATCTGGCCGTTTTCACGATAGTGTATTCGCTTTTACGGGGATACCATATGCCAAGGCAGAAAGATTCATGCCTCCACAGGATCCCGATGCCTGGGACGGAGTTCTTGAATGTCAGGACTTCGGACCGGTTGCCAAACAAGTTGTGCCCTGGTATCCCGATTCCGTTCAAGATGAGAAGGAACTCTTCAGTGTAAATGTGTGGACACAGGGGATAAAGGATAGCAAAAAGCGCCCGGTGATGCTCTGGTTGCATGGTGGTGGCTTTCACGTCGGCGCTAGCAACGATCCCATGACTTATGGCGAAGCATTAGCCAAAAAAGGGGATGTAGTGTTCGTATCGGTCAATCACCGCTTGAATATTCTTGGTTTTCTCGATTTGTCGGCATGTGGCGAAAAGTATGCTCAATCGGCCAATGTGGGTATGCTCGACATTGTGAAAGCCCTTGAGTGGATCCAAAGCAACATCGAGAAGTTTGGGGGCAACCCATCCGATGTAACCATTGTGGGCGAATCGGGTGGTGGCGGAAAAGTGGGCACCCTTATGTGCATGCCGGCCGCAAAAGGGTTGTTTCACAAGGCCATTATTCAAAGTGGAACCCTTATTAACACGATGACCAGAGAAAAATCACAATTACTGGGTTTGGCCGTTCTTGAAACTTTGGGACTTACACCGACCGAAGTTGAAAAGCTGGATACAATGGCTTACCTGGATCTTGTGAAAGCAGGAAACGATGCCATAGCAAAAATAGCCGGACCACGGAAACCCGGGTCTCCCACTATGTTTGGCTTTGCACCCTCTGCCGATGGAGTTGTTTTGCTCCAGCAACCGTTCAGCCCGGGATTTGCGGATATTTCTTATGAAATACCCCTGATGATAGGCTCTACGCTGAACGAGATGATGCCCACATTTTATGGTGAAAAAGATCTGACACTAGAGCAGGCGAAAGAACGCCTGGCAGAAGAGCATGGTGAAAATACTGACAAATACATCGAGCTTTTCGCAAAGGCTTATCCCGATTATACACCTCAGGATCTTCTATCTATAGATAAGGTTTTCAGGCCATATACCATACGCACCGCAGATGCAAGGGCCTTGGAGTCGAGCGCTCCATTATACGTGTATTTCTTAGCATGGAAAAGTGGCGTTGACGATGCCTCGAAAGGTTCTTTTCATGGTTTGGACATTCCATTGGCATTTAACACCGTTGACCTGAGGTCCGATTGGACAGGCAATACCGAAGAAGCTTGGAAAATGGCCGACAAAATGAGTTCTGCATGGATAAATTTTATTAGGTCGGCTAATCCTAATGTAGAGGGCGTACTGCCCGTGTGGGAGCCCTATACTGCCGAAAACGGCGCTACCATGTATTTTGATGATGAAAGCCGAATTGTACATAACCACGACAGGGAACTGATGAATTTCATTCGGCCGATTGATTAGTAGCGCTCAGGCGGGGCGGGTGCTTGTGTGAAGGGCTTTGGTACTGTGGTTGGATGCAGGTCCTGCGCCAAGAAGCCGGATCTTTGAGGAAAATTAGAGGTATGTTTGGAGAACCTGGGTTGAAAGGGAGATTGGAGAGAGGAAACCGCGTGGTGCAAACCTGCAAACGTTCGTTACCAGGCGAAAAGCGACACACATCCCCCCAAAAATATTAAATTTCGATTAATAAAATGACCGTAATAGAGAAACAATACTGATATTAAATTTTGGGGAGTTAGCCAAAATTATTACTGAACACCTAGCTGAACTTTTGCCCCTTTGATATGGGCTTCATCCTGTGTTTCAACAGCAAAACAACCATAAGCCAAAGGTGCAGCTGCCGCCCGCTCGACGGACTGCTCAAAAATCTTGCTCCATATTTCGCCACCTTGTTTTTCATACTCTGAAATCAAAGACTTGAGACTTTCTTCTCCGAAAACGGTGAGATGTCCCGAGAAATCTTGGGAAATATCACTGATTCGGGCTGTTGACCAGTCAATAATACCACATACATTACCATCGGCATGTGTAAGAATATGTCCTGCATACAAATCTCCATGAATGAATTTTGTGAAGTTTGGCCACAGCGTATCCTTATCTAACCACTTTTGATAACGATTTTCTAAATCTTTACTTATTCCAAGCTCGGCTTTTACCAAGCGTAATCGTTCGGAAATCTCGCTTCTCAGGCTTTCAGGTGTTGTAACTTCCAATCCATTCAGAACAACTTCTTCTTTCGGAATGGCATGGAGTTGCACCAAAACTTTAGCCAATGACTGAATGTAGTTTGGACTATCTATATCCATATTCCAAGAAACCTCATAAGTTTCAGCATCATAAGTCAAAGCGGGCTTTCCATCCAATAAAGGATACGCTACCAGTTCTTCGTTCGCAATTTTCCAGTCTGGAACTTGCACGGTGAGATATTTGCAAACCAATTGAAGAATTCTTTTTTCTTTTGCAATCTGCTTACCCAGATCGGGTCTTCTGGGAATACGCAACAGCCATTGATTTTCATCTTTGTCTGTTGCAAAACCAACCTTGAAATCTATTCCCATTTCGTTGAACTCCATCTTGTATGAAAGCATTAACCCATGTCTCTCTGCAAGTCTTTGAATGTCTGTATTTTTCACTTATTCTAAAATTAATAGTATTGGCTAACAGCATAAGTTTCTGACTGCCTCACAAAATCAACCTAATAAAGATAGCCAAACATCCACTTATGATAAAAGGGATATTGATACCTATATTTTCTGCAATCACGCCTGTGAACAACCAACCGGTTGAACTTGGCAATACCGACAAACTGTGATAAAGAGAAAAGACCCGTCTAGCATTTCAGGTTGTACTGTTATTGGACAATAATGGTGGCACAACATGCACGAAACACGGGTTAATCAATACCTCCCCAATTGCTGTTGCCAGAACAACCCTGATGAACCATTCTTACGGGAAAACTCCGCTCAAAAGGTTTCCCCCCGGGAAAGTGAGCCACTGAATTTTAGCCACTGGAATACGCTTTGGAATATTTTTTTATTCCACCACTTGTATCACAACCAGAGAAAATGGACTATCGACACTTGCCGGCTTCCGAATACCTGTCCAAGATCCCATTTTCCTTCTTTCAACCGGCGTAGTTTCTCCAGTTAAGGGGTTGAGCCAATGAATTTCTACATTTTTTCCGTGGACCTGCTTGGCAGGTATTCCCTCCAATGCATATGCCCCGCGAGGCATGAGGTAAATAAACGTCTTTTTGTTATCTGTGAGGCAGAAGGGTGAATAAAAATACTGATCAGGAACCAACTCATTAAAGTCATAATCGTCAAAGAAATCCATCAGGATTTTGTAATATTCAAAATGGGGTTGATTGATCTCTGGCAATGAAAATGGATCATAGACCAGCTCATACCATGACGTATTTTGCCAGTAATAGGTTGAATAGCTTCCAGCGAATATACAAGTATAGGTTCTTTCAAGTGCGATGTCGGGCGCTACATATGCTCCGTGAAAAATGTTGTGCATCGTTTTCTCGTAAGCGCCATGTTCCACATTGAACACAGGTTTGTCCGGATGCCTTTCGATTACCTCCAGCATTTCGTTGTACAGATTGGGCCGCCATTCTTGAATAGAGATGAAATCTACCTTGTCAGGATGATATCGACAGAAGTCATAATCATGAACAGTTACAAGTCTTTTGTGGCCGTCAAGTCTTCTCACACGCTCAATTCTTTCTATGATGTAGTCAAGATCATTCATTCCGTATGCCAACGCCTCTTTTGAGATATCCCACACGAGATTCGGGTAGGCTTGATATCTTTTTATGACATAATCAAAATATCTGTTGTCATTTTCCGAACCTGGTTTTGGCCAGCTTACCATTTTATTCCAAACATAAATCATCAAATGTGAGACAATTTCATTTTCATGGAGATGCGCCATCACGCGATCAAGGTGCTTGAAAAAATCAATGTTGAGGGTACTGTGGTCAGGTGACTCATTGGTTCCGCCAAATGGAAAAATGTTCGGCTGTGCAAAGTTGTATTGAGGGTCAATTTTATCTTTCTCTCCCCAAGGAGCGTCATAGGCGTACACGTTCATGATCACTTTGTTGAACCGGTGCCTGATCAATTCATCTACAATTTGACGGGTACGGGGGATATCGCTTTTGTTTTCTGCGTCGATGGCAAACAACCAATCAATTTCAAAAGCCAATGGAAAGTAGGAGGAGCCATCTTCATGTTCAAATCGCTGTTTGTATCTTTTCGAGACGTGAATAGCGCCCTTTCGATCCATTTTTGTGGTAGGAGAGACTTGGATTTTCCCTTCTTTTCCGGAAAGCTCAGGAACGGAGGAGTGCGTCTGGTATGTCCATGTGCCTTCCAGCGAAGGGCAAAAGCGAATGACAAACTCTTTATTGTCGTTCCAAAAACCCGGCACTGCCATTGATTGTCCATTTTCATGTTTTATAATGGCTCCAAATATGATATCCAGCGGCTGCGAAACGTTGATTTTTGTCCTGAACGACAAATCAACTGGCTGCCATTTTTCCGTTTTATGGTCTTGGGCAGAAGAGGGGATGTGCATAGCAACAAGCAGTCCCAGGACAATGAGGGTTTGGGTGATTCTCATTCGATTCGGATGATAGCTTTTTTTAAATATACTAAATCTCCCTCCCAATTTCCAACCTGCCAGGTGCAAAACAGTGGCTTCGGTCGTGCCCCTGGAACTTTTTTTCGTTGTGCGTTAGAGGGGGAGGACGCTATAAATGGATGGTGATGATGTCTGATAACTTTGTGGTGTATTTTGGTGATAACTTTTCTTGTTTCATTTTCCAAACTCTCTTGAGGTCTTGCGAAGCAAGGCGTATTTTTTGTTGTCCAAATAGCATATTGAGCTTGTCCACCGCCTTCATGAGCGGGATGTGCTTTTCGTTTCTGTTTTCAAATAAGGAGGTTTGTACGATATGTTCAGGTGTGAAATCCTGTACGATCACCCCTGCTTTTTTGTAGGAATAGCCTTGTTGGAAGATGTGTTTCAGAGCTTGTGTGGCAAATTTAGATAGCTCAATGCTGGAGTTGGTTGCGAAGGGTAATTTTACCACAATGTTTCTGCTGTATTGCGGGAGATCTTTGCGGTGTCCATTGGTATGGATAAATACCATCATCGAATGGCAGCACGAATGTTGTTTGCGTAGTTTTTCGGCACAAGTGACGGCAAATGTTGATACCCTTTCGCTCAACTCTTCCAATTCGGTGTAGTTTGTCTCAAATGAACGCGTGACAGCAATGTTTTTTTTGGGTTTTGCTTCCTCCAAGCCAAGTGTAGGAATACCTTGCAAATCGTGTTTGAGTCGCAGTCCTACGATCGTCATTAGTTTTTTGACCAGTTCATCATCCAGTTGAGTGAAGTCAAAAGCCGTTTTTACCCCCATGGCATTTAATCGGGCGCTGTGTTTTCTCCCAATGCCCCAAACGTCTTCAATTTTCAACCATCTCAGGGCTTTGATGCGTTTTTCTTCACTGTCAATGAGATAGACTCCGCCGGTTTTTTCGGGAAACTTTTTGGCTATGCGATTGGCTACTTTTGCCAGGGCTTTGGTAGGTGCCATGCCGATGCTGATCGGTATTCCCGTCCATTTGGTTACTTTTCGACGCATCTCATTTCCATAGTCTTGTAGGTTATAGCGACCGAACCCTATTAGGCCCAAAAAGCATTCGTCAATGCTGTAAATCTCCATTTCGGGGCTGTATTCGCCCAGTATGCTCATTACGCGCTGGCTCATGTCGCCATACAGCGCAAAATTTGCCGAGAATACCTCGACATCATGCTGCCGAAATAATGCTTCGAATTCAAATGCCGCTGCACCCATTGGGATACCGAGGGCCTTGGCTTCTGCGCTTCTGGCGATGACGCAACCGTCATTATTAGACAATACGACGATGGGTCTCCCGTTCAGATCTGGTCGGAAAACCCTTTCGCAAGAAGCGTAAAAATTATTGCAGTCTATCAGAGCAAACATTTAAAAAGACTTTATGACGTGAGTGACAATTCCCCAGATCAAATAATCATTGCCTTCTGTTATCACAATAGTTTGGTAATCATCGTTTTCAGGAACCAATAAAATCTCGTTCTTAGATATTTTAATTCGCTTGGCAGTAAACTCTCCATCAATATAGCAAACGGCAATTTTCCCATTGATAGGCTCCAAGCTTCGGTCAATGACCAGCAAGTCTCCGGTGGTAATTCCAGCATTTTTGAGAGAGTCACCCTTTACTCTACCATAAAATGTTGATGATGGATGTTTTACTAAGTGTTTGTTTAGGTCAATGGTCATATCGACAAAGTCCAGCGCTGGCGAAGGGAAGCCTGCACTGATCCCGTCGTCCACAAACGGTAATTCAAGTACCGTTTCGGTCAATGCGGAATAAATGTCGATAAAGATACCTGTGTGTAGTTTCAATGGTGGCACGCTGCAGTGAATTAGAATAGCATTTGAAATCCGCATCAATGCTGCGCACAGCGTTTATGCGGATTTTGACTAATGTGAAGATCTACTTTTTTCCTCGCTTCACAAAATTTTTTGCTTGGAATATCCAAGTAATTCAAGGTAGGGACGAGCCTATATTTTCTGGCGACACCCACACAGACCGCGTTGCAAGTAGGGTAGGGGATGTTTGCCTAGTGTGGATCCTGCCGTGACCGATCTTTGCCTGAGCCTAGTGGATGTCCGAGCTGGGGAGGCTTCCATTAAAGTTTTGGTTGAATATTGATGTCATATTCAGGGTGGCAAAGGGTTCTCTTACGATTCGGGATCAAGGAGAGCCATTCGGCGATGGACGCACCACGCTGGGGCTGATGTGGCTGGTGTCGGTAGGTGCGCAGCGCCAGCCTGAGGGCTAGTATTTTACCACTGAGCGGGTAAAAATACCTGATCATCCATTCGCAGTTGAAGGAAATATGGGAGTAGCAAGATTCCCTTTGGCAATTCACTTTTGACTACAACGAAAGTTGTTTTGGCTAAATCTGTTTTTTGAAACCGTTGCAACTTTGTCTCAATCAAAAACAGAAAAAATGCAAACCGAAATTAAAAACTGGACAGCACAAAATATCCCAAAAAGAAAAGAGGGATTGGCTGTAATCACAGGAAGTACAGAAGGCATTGGATTTGAAGATGCATTAGCATTATCCCTCGCTGGGTGGAGTGTGATAATAATGGGACGAAATGCTCAAAAAGGTGGCGAGGCAATTGCTAAAATTAAGCAGCTTAACCCAAAGGCAAAAGTGAGTTTTGAAAAGATAGACCTTGCCAACCTATCTTCAATAAAAGACTTTGCCGCGAGAATGATTTCAAAAGGGCAAGCTATCCATTTGCTAATAAACAATGCGGGGGTAATGACACCACCGAAACGACTAGAAACTGCTGATGGCTTTGAGTTGCAGTTTGGTACAAACCACATTGGTCATTTCGCATTGACAGCCCAGCTTCTTCCATTGTTACGTCAATCACCTGGTGCTCGTGTCGTTACCGTATCAAGTGTAGCGAATCGTGAGGGTAACATCAATTTTGATGACCTTCAGTCAACATCTTCCTATGTTCCAATGAAAGCCTACGGGCAAGCTAAACTTGCCAATTTGATGTTTGCCTTAGAACTTCAGCGACAAAGCGAAAAGCACGGTTGGGGTATCGTGAGTATGGCTGCCCATCCAGGTATTTCCCGAACAAATCTATTGATTACCGGTGCAGGGCGATGGAGCACTACAGGCATGGTGAGAACCTTCCTTCCGTTTTTGTTTCAGCCATCTGCACAAGGAGCCTTGCCAACATTATATGCAGCCACTTCTCCAGAAGCGAAAGGAGGCGTGTATTATGGGCCAAACAAAATGAATGAAATCCGTGGATTTCCATCTATCGCAAAAATACCCGCACAAGCAGAAGACAAAGATGTTGCATTGAGGCTGTGGGATGTATCGCAACAATTGGCAAAAGTTCAATTTTGAAACACAAGCAAAATGAAAAAGCAAACAGAAAACAACGAAAAACTTTCTTTTGGTCTAATGATACTTTCTAATGCATTACCACCAATAGGATTTTATCTCAGCTACAGATACAGAAATGAGTTTCCCAATAAATCCCGTGTAGCATTGATGAATGCAATTATTGGTATTCCCATTGCGTTGATCGGCGGCTATTTATTTCAAACCTTTATTCTAAATTAGTATGATAAAATCCATAGTTTCTCTGCTTTTGCTACTTATTTCTGCTTTTCTAAGTTTTAGAAATGGTTGGAGTTCTCTGAATGCAGACAGAAACCCCGAATCTGTTCAAATGATGGCAGAACTAGGCATCGGTTCTTCGTATTTTACAGCGATAGGAATTTCAATAATAGCAATCGGAGTTTTGATACTATTTCCAAAAACTTTTTTACTTGGAAATATACTCAGTGCAATTAGCTTTATTGTAATTATGGCATTGGCTTTGCGCGCTGGCAATTACAAAATGGCATTGATAGAAATACCGTTTCTTGCGATTCCACTGTTGTTGATTTGGTTAAAGTATCCTTTTAAAAATTAACTTTACAAAATGGCAAATACAAAACCATACAGAATACAATCCATAACGGAAATTCATCGCTTAATGGGGCTTCCCAAGCCTCAACACCCCCTGGTTGGCTTCATTGATTTGTCGGAGCTGAAGAATGATCCGGAAATAAATGCCGTATTATTTGATTTGTATGTCATATCATTAAAAAGAGGTTGCGATAAACTTTTTTATGGACAACAAAAATATGACTTTGACGAAGGTTTAATGGCCTTTTTATCGCCAGGGCAAATTTTGCGTGGAGAAGAGAATGGTGTCCCTACTGAGCTTGAGGGTTGGATGTTATTCATTCACCCCGATTTTTTGTGGGGGACATCATTAGCTAAGAGAATAAAAAAATACGAATACTTTGACTATTCCGTAAACGAGGCCCTGTTTCTTTCCGACAAAGAAGAAATGCTGATCAACAGCATTGTAGAAAACATCAAAAATGAATATCAGGAAAACATTGACAAGTTTAGTCAAGACATTATAATTTCGCACCTCGAAACGTTGCTAAACTATGCAGAACGTTTTTATCAAAGACAATTCATTACACGAAAAATATCTAATCATCAAATCCTTGATCGATTGGAAAAATTACTTTCGGACTACTTCGGCAACGATGATTTGGTAAATAAAGGGTTGCCTACGGTGCAATATCTTTCAGAAAATTTAAATGTTTCGCCAACCTACTTGCGCAGTTTACTCAAAACATTGACAGGACAAAGCACACAGCAATACATACACGATAAATTGATTGAAAAAGCAAAAGAAAAACTATCTACGACAGACTTGTCAGTAAGTGAAATCGCTTATGATTTGGGTTTTGGGCATTTACAATCGTTTAGTAAGTTGTTTAAGGCAAAGACTAAACAAACACCTTTAGAGTTTAGGCAATCTTTTCAGTGAATGTTTCCCGCCATTTTTTGTATTCTTCACCCGATAAACATAGGATAGAGAGCTTATTTGAGTCAAATCATCTCCAATCTGTTCGAGATGATACCGATAAAGGTGATTTGGCCGAAAGCCCTTATCCCTGTTGTTTGCCCATCAATCAGACATGGGTCAATAGTATAGCATTGACAACCGCGGGCAGATCAGGTTTTCGTCGGCGATGGCCTGCCAGTGTTTTTTTTCGATAACTTTCCGCTGGGAAGTGGTTGCTTGATGGAGGAAGAGGAAACAAAGATTGACAACTGACGAATGAACGATAACGATACAAAACGAATTTCACGCCTGACTGCAATTTTAACGCAATTGCAAACGAAACGACTTTTGACAGCGACTACACTTGCGGAGAAATTTGGTGTGAGCGTTCGGACAATTTACAGAGACATTAGGGCTTTGGAACAAGCAGGTGTTCCCATTTTGACGGAAGACGGAAAAGGATATTCTCTGATGGAAGGCTACAAAATTCCACCAATTATGTTTACCGAAAGCCAGGCAAATGCCCTAATTCTTGCTGAGCAATTGGTTCTGAAAAACAAAGACACCTCTTTCATAAAAGACTATTCAGAAGCCATTGACAAAATAAAGGCGGTTTTAAGACAAACGGATAAGGACAAAGCAAACTTACTTGCCGACAGAACCCGTTTTGAACAAAACATAAACAGAGAAAGAAACAGCAACAATATTTCTGCATTACAACAAGCACTCACAAGCTTTCATCTTATTGAAATAGACTATACAAACGAGCAAAAAACAACAACAAGTCGAATAGTTGAGCCATTTGCCTTGATTAGTACAACGGAAAATTGGTTGCTCATTGCTTGGTGTCGTTTGCGAAATGAATTTCGGTATTTCCGTTTAGACAGAATCGCCAGAATGCAAGTACTGACAGAGAAATTTGAGCCCCATAAAATGACCTTACAAGAGTATTTTAACAAATTTTACTAGTCCGTTTTGACCCCTGACATAAGGCTGTCGTAAGCCCATTTTACATTTGCCATGTCAATATTGACAATCAAATTAAAAGCAATAAAAATGCAAAAGACAACATTCGACCCTTGGGCTTGGGGTAAAAACACGAATTCAGTACAAGCCGTAGAGGTAAAGCAACCAGAAGGTACACTTTACTGTTCGGGACAAGTTGCAATTGGTGCCAATGGTGTACCAAGCAATGCAGATATGCGTTCACAGTTGGTGCAAACTATTCAAAATCTTGAGGTACTTATCAGTGAAGCTGGTTACGAAGTAAAAAATATTGTAAAATTGAATGTTTACACAACATCAATGGAAGCGTTTTTTACTACCTGCATGGATGTTTATGTACCCTTCATTCACAGACATGGCATCAAACAAGCCACTACGTTGTTGGAAGTACAAGGTCTTTTTGCCACTTTGACCGTGGAATTAGAAGCTACGGTTGTGAAGTAACAATGAACGAAACAGAAATTTTTTATCCGACAAGCCAAGCAGCGTGGCGACAATGGTTAGAAGAAAACCATTTGTCAAAGCAATCTGTTTGGCTTGTTTTTTATGCTAAATCTTCAGAAAAACCGTCTATCACTTGGAGCCAAGCGGTTGATGTTGCGCTATGCTTTGGCTGGATAGACAGCAAAAAAATAAAAATTGACAAAGAAACAGCACATCAGTTTTTCAGTAAGCGGAAACCGCAAAGCACTTGGTCAAAAATCAATAAGGAGAAAGTTCGCCAACTCATTGAAAGCGGACAAATGACACAAGCAGGTTTGGACATCATTGAAATTGCCAAGCAAAACGGTTCGTGGAAAATTTTAGACGAAGTGGAAGAACTGATAATCCCAAACGACTTAGAAAAAGCGTTTCAAAAACACAAAGGTTCAAAAGACTATTTTTTAAGGTTAAGCAAGACGATTAGAAAAATGATGTTGACATCACTCGTTCTTGCCAAGCGACCCGAAACACGCCAAAAACGCATAGACGAAATTGCCGAATTTGCAGGTCAAAATAAGAAACCCAAACGGTTTTGACGAAAGAAGGCGGCTGCAACCAGTGGTTTGGCGTCATGGTGGATGGAGTGCTTGGTAGAAGCATTTCGTTATATTATGAATTGTGTGCTTTGCATGAACATTTGTGGTAGAAACCCGCCACCACTACACCAAGGTCCGGGAGGTGCCGCTCTGGCAGGGCAGATGCTTGAGTAAAGGGAAAGGGCCTTCGTGCTGTGTCTGGGCGCGGTTTTGCGCCAGCAGAGAGTGGGATCTTTGAGGAAGATTGGGTATGTTTGGGTAGGTTGGGGGTGGAAAGCGGAGTCGGATGAGATGCAGCCCAGTGCAGTCTCGCGGACCGTTGGTAGAAATACTAGTACCCAATATGCTCGACAATCTCATTCAATACATCAACCAACATGCCGCATCCCCGCTCAAGGATCGTGAGGTGGATGCAATCAAGCGCATTTTTGTGCCCAAAAAGCTCAGAAAGAGGCAGTATTTTCTGCAAGCTGGTGAGGTATGCAAATATTATGGCTTTGTTGTCAAAGGAGCCATGAGGCAATACAGTGTAGATGAAAAGGGCAACGAGCATATCGTGCAATTATCCATAGAGAACTGGTGGGCCGGCGATCGGGAGAGCTTCACCATGCTCACGCCATCCTTGTATTTTGTAGATGCATGGGAAGAGACGGATTTGCTCACCCTGACACAGGCAGACATGGTAATCTTGGATGAGATTCCGGCTTTTTTGGAGATGAAAGCCAAGATGGATGAGAACCACCATTTCGCGCTGCAAAAAAGAGTCAATGCAAGCATCAGTCTATCTGTCGAGCAGCGCTACGAGACCCTGGCTCACATGTATCCTGAGTTTTTGCAGCGCTTTCCACAACATATCATTGCCTCTTATCTGGGCGTCACCAAAGAAACGCTCAGTCGGGTTCGGGGTAGCTCCAACAAAAAGTAGTCGTCACGTGGCTTTTAGCTTGTTGACATTTGTCAACAAATTTAATTACCATTCATCAACGTTTTCCGAGGCCTGTCACATGCACCTTTGTGCTGTTCCTTTACTTAACATCATTGACAGGCAACAATATGAAGAAGCAAATCAGTTTTTCCGGAAAAGGTCAAAGGGCCAATATTGGGGAAATAACCATTCATCGCATGCTACCCAATCGCTATGCAGATGCCGTTGGACCATTTGTCTTTCTTGACCATATAGGACCACTTATCCTTACCGAGGAGATGGAGGCGGGTACTGGCGCTCACCCTCACCGTGGGATCGCCACGCTCACCTATCTCATCAGCGGACAATCGGAGCACTTTGACAGTGCGGGCAATCATGCCATTGTCCGGTCCGGTGGCATCCAGTGGATGAAAGCAGGCAATGGAATCATTCATGATGAAACCGCCAACCCGGATACAGAAACCAATGATCCAACTACACATGGGTTCCAATTTTGGATCAACCTTCCATCGCACATCAAAGCAGAACAACCGGAGTACATGGCGATCCAGGCCAGTGAAGTTCCCCAGCAGGTATTGCCCGACAACCGTGGCTGGATCAAGGTCATTCTCGGCAGCTATGAGCAGCTCAAATCCAGGATCCCGGACTATACAGCACAGTTTCTGTATCACATCCATCTTGAAGGCCACCAGCAGTTTTCAGTTCCTTTCTCTGAGAAAACAGAAGTAGCCGCATTCCTGCCTACGCATAATGCCACGCTGAACGATCAGGAATTTACAGCAGGAGAATTTGTGGAATTTGATCGAGAGGCAGGGGAAGTTGACATCGCCAATACATCGCAGGAGGCCATAGACATTCTTCTCTTTGGTGGCGAACACTATGACGAACCCATTGTGGCCAAAGGCCCTTTTGTGATGAACACTCAGCATGAGATCTCACAGGCTTACAACGATTTTTACAAAGGGAAATACGGTGAAATAAAATCACAGCATCGTGATCAATTATAACAATAATTCACATCCTACGAGTCAAAGTAGGTTCGTCAGTTGCACCAGTTTCATTCATTCCAATCCATCTTAACCCATCCATCATGACTCAGTCAATTCCGGGAGAAAAAGATCCCAACATTTCAAAAGATACCCGTGCTTTTTTAGCAGCATTGAACAGTGGAGATGGTCCGCCACTTGAAAAATTATCACCTGAAAATGCTCGTCAAGTGCTTGTAGAGGCACAAAAATCAGTATCCTATGATTACAGCGATATTGAAGAATCAGACAGATCAATTACGCAAGACGGACTAACCATCAACCTTCATATCGTCAAACCCAAAGGAGCACAGGGGCAACTTCCGGCATTTATGTTCTTTCATGGTGGAGGATGGGTACTCGGAGATTACCCCACTCACAAGCGCCTGGTAAGAGACTTGGTCGTGAGAAGTGGCGCTGTGGCGGTGTTTCCCGATTATACGCCAACACCTGATGCCCAATTCCCCGTTGCGATAAATCAAGCCTACGCGGCTACCAAATGGGTGGCTGAAAATGGAAAAGCCATTGGCGTGGATGGCTCTAAGTTAGCGGTTGCCGGCAATAGTGTAGGTGGGAACATGTCCACAGTTGTAGCCTTAATGGCAAAAGAGAAAAATGGACCTAGATTAGCTTTTCAGCTTCTTTTATGGCCTCTCGTTGACTCAGACACCAGCCGACCTTCTTACCAAAAATACGCACAAGGCAGGTTCTTGACGACGCCTATAATGGAATGGATGTGGGATATGTATATTCCAAATCCAGATGATCGGAAACAAAAATATGTATCCCCGGTAAATGCAACGCTGGATGAATTACAGGGCTTGCCACCTGCGTTGATCCAAGTAGCTGAAAACGACATCCTTTATGATGAGGGCGTTGCCTATGGTCGGAAGCTGGATGAAGCCGGAGTACCAACTACGCTGATGGTTTACAAAGGAATGATCCACGATTATGGGATGTTGAATCCTTTGTCACACATACCCGGTGTACAAGAGTCCCTCACACATGCGGCAGCGCAACTGCGCGAAGCTTTGTTTGATTAGGAAACCATTCATTAGCACTGCCGACAATTGTCGGTGGTGTTAATGATGAACCACCGAGTCGTAAAACCAATGAAGAATACTCGTGATTCAACTCCTCTACGACGAATGAAAGGAAGATGGCTACTACAGTACAGTTGGGTGAAGTTTGCAAACCTTTTGAGACTGCATTCACTGAACGCGAAACTCTCGCAGTAAATATATCAAAGATTGAGAAAGGACAGGCCCCTTAATCAAGCGCTAAAACTTAATTGCTATGAACAATTCAACCCAATTGCCATCCCTGGATTACAGGGGAAACGAACAAGCGAAAATGACCTTGCACTTGTTTTTGCAGGTCATGGGAAAGATTCGCTTGAAGTTAACACCACGAAAAAATCATTGGTGGTACGTAACTGAGTATGTCTCCACAAAAGGCATTACCACTGGCTCCATCCCCTACAACGAGGGTCTGGATACCTTTGAAGTCACGATCAATGTACATCTGCACCAGTTGGAAGTCAGCACCAGTAAAGGTGAGTCCGCGAGCTTCTCGCTGAAATATGGGCTAAGCGTTGCAGATTTTTACGCTCAACTTTCTGAGATTCTGAAGCGATTCAGCATTCCAGTTTCGATCATCGACAAGCCCTTCGATCTGAACATTGACCAATCTTTTGGAAAGATCCAGGAGTACCACCACTACGACGAAGCTTATACCACAGACTTCTGGCGTATTCTGCTTTGGGTGGAGGGGATTTTCAAAGAGTTCAGCGGCCGCTTTTATGGGAAGACTTGTCCGGTCCATCTTTATTGGCATTCTATGGACCTGGCAGTCACCCGCTTCTCAGGTAATCTGGCACCCGCTATGCCCGCGACCGCCAGGTTATCGGACAAAGATGCCTACTCGCACGAGTGCATTAGTTTTGGTTTCTGGGGAGGAGATGAGAACTTGCCCGAACCAGCCTTCTACTCCTATACCTACCCATCGCCTGAGGGGTTGGATCAGGAGCCTTTGAAGCCGGCTGCTGCATCATGGGTTGACAACAACGGAAGCCCCATGGCCGTCCTCACTTACCACAATCTTCTACAATCAGCTGACCCGCGCACGTCTCTCCTTGATTTCCTCGAATCTGCCTATAAAGCTGGAGCCCAAAAGGCCAACTGGGACATCGAGCGATTCGAAGTTCCTGAACTACAAAACATTTAAAATTGACAAGTATGAAAACCAAAGAATATTCAAACGGTGAAGTAACCATTCTGTGGAAACCAGAAAAGTGCATCCATGCTGGCATCTGTGTGAAAACACTGCCCAGCGTTTACCATCCCAAAGAAAAACCTTGGATTAAGCCCGAGAATGCGAGCAGTCAGGAACTGATCGATCAGGTTGCAAAGTGTCCGTCAGGCGCACTGAGCATCAAGGAATCAGAGACAATGGTCAGGATCGAGCGCGAGGAGAGCGGTAACAAAGGGCGGTTTGCCATCTACGAAAATGATGAATTGGCTGGAGAAATGACCTATGTGTGGGTTGGGGCATCCAAATTCATCATCGACCACACGTTCGTAGAGCAAAAGTTTGGAGGCAAAAAATATGGCCACATGATGTTGATCAAAGCAGTGGAGTTTGCCAGAGAAAAGGACGTGAAGATTCTTCCGCTCTGTCCATTTGCAAAAGCCCAATTTGACAAAGATACCAGCATCGCGGATGTTAAATTCTAAAAATCAGGCCGCCAACAGGCCCTATTACAACAATTTAAAACTGAACTCATGAAGAATATTCAAACTGACATTATTGTAAACAAAGACATTTCGGTCGTCTGGGATGTTCTGATGGATTTTGAAAGATACCCATCTTGGAATCCATTCATTACCTCCATAAGTGGACAACAACAAGTCGGCGAAAAACTGACTGTATCCATCAAGCCTCCCAATGGAAACGGCATGACATTCAAGCCCCAAGTCTTGGTTGTTGAGCCAAACAAAGAATTTAGGTGGAAAGGCAAACTTGGCATCAAGGGTATTTTTGATGGAGAACACTACTTCATTCTGGAACGCATCGATCAGAATCAAACTAAGTTGACCCACGGAGAAAAATTTAGTGGAATGTTAGTTTTGCTATTGGGTAAAATGTTGGAAAAGACTAAAGAAGGGTTTCAGCTCATGAACGAAGCGATTAAAAAAGAAAGCGAAAAATGAACCATAACGACCGCACAACCACCGAACTTTTCCCGTGGCCCGCAGCATGAAACCCAGGTTGCAGCCTTCAATTTCGCTTTGGCCAAGCTCCCTCTGGTAGTTTTGGCAGCTATGGGGATTGAGGCGAATGGAGGGGCTAGGAAGGTAGCGCTATAGTGGGCAGGTGTCTGTACTCGGTGCTTCATCAGCCTATTCATGCAAGGCATCAAAGCCGACCACTTCGTTGCAGGCTTGCTCAACCAGGTTATTTTTTCATCTCATCGGAATTTAAAGGGTAAATACCCTAAATTGTAGCGTATCGCTTACCTGGAAAACTACCGAAGGGTTCGTGCAACAACGTATATAACCTATGGCGGGGAAAGTAGTGAGTTTTAGCTCTGTGCTGTTAAGTAAATTTGGTGCAAGCCAATAGGAAAGCATTTCGAAAACCGGCACATGCCATGTGCTCAAATCGTTGAGTGGTATAATAAACGAAATTACGAACAATTAGAGCGCCTCAAATGAATTTCAAATATAAGTGTTTCTTGCAAAGATTTTTCTCAAGTATTCCCAAAGGAGAAACATTGAATTATTTTTTCCAAAGAAATGTAACTAAGTCTTTGCCTCCCAACAATGATGAGTTTCTTGAACAGGTAAATCAGGGTGTTCATCACTATGAAAATTACCAACACTACAACAAGTTGACTCAAAAGAACAATAGGTATTATGAATTTGGTGCTGGATGGACTTTAATCATCCCATTGACAATGTCCTTTCTGGGTTTTCAAGTGTGTTGTGTTGACATTAGAAAATTAATCATCCCTTCGCTTGTTCATGATAGCTTGAATAAATTTCAATTAAATAAAAATGAACTTCCATTTGAACTGGTGACAGAATTTGCCACCAAGGATAAAAATGTACTAAACAACTTAATTGATAATTACAAATTGAACTATATGGCCCCCAAAGATGCCAGAGCGACTGGGTTTGATGATAATTATTTTGATTTTATTTCTTCATCTGTTACCCTTGAGCATATACCCAAAAATGATATTTTGTTAATTTTAAATGAATGCTATAGAATTTTAAACAAAGGAGGTGTACTTTCTGTGACTATTGATTATCAAGACCATTGGTCGTATTTTGATAAAAATATTTCAATATACAATTATTTGAAGTATTCATCACGTGAGTGGAAAAAGTATAATCCTTCATTACACTATCAAAACAGGATGAGACATTCAGATTATTTAAGTTTGATTTCACAAACGGATTTCAAAATCGTAAAAGAAGTGCCAACTGAGCCAAACGAAATTGATAGAGAAATATTAAGGAACATTGAAATTGCGGAAGAATTTAAGAATTATAATTTCAATGATTTAGCTATTCGAGGTTCTGAAATTGTATTGATTAAATAGTGTTACCCAACAACTGAGTTTTCGTATGGTGCGTGGCATCAAGCATGAAAGCGAGGTTGAAGCTTTTGATTTCACTTTTGCCAAGCTCCCCGTTCGGTTTTTTTGATCGCTATATCGATTGAGGGAACTCGAGGAGTCGGGGGGCAGCGCCTCAGGCGGGGCGGGTTTAGGGGCGAGAGCATCCCAGAGACGGCCCCAGCCGACGAAGAGGCAAATGGCTGGAGAACATCCAGCGCTCTTGCTTCGACCAGTGCCTCGCCACCCATCCCAATCGATAGAAGGCCCCGCCCAACCAACTGGTTTGTAGCATCAATGGCGCCTTGTACAAAAATTACTGCATCCTCCATGCTTTTAATCTCACGGGCAAACCGCGCGTCAGTGGCGAAATCCTCGGCACGCAAGGGGCCAAGTTTCATTACTTCACCCACCAGCACCGCACCCAAGGCGGTAAGGTCTATTATTTTGTGTTCGGACAGGACTACCTGCCCCTCCGCGACGACAGTCACTCCCAAGTGACCAATTGTAAGTTCGTCTGGCTTCCCTCACATCCTTACCCGCGTCCAGTACCCCGTTTCAGTACCCTGCTCCAGTTTGCCGCCCAACTGTGTGGTAAGCAGCTTCACGAGCTTCGACCCAAACGAAGTTCCGGCGACCGTATTGGCTTTCCCCACACCGTCGTCCCCCACAAACAACTCCAATCCCGTGCCTGCTTTTTGCAGGCTCACAGTGATGGTGCCGCTGCGCCCGTCGGGAAAAGCGTATTTGAGCGAGTTGGTGATCAGCTCATTCACAATCAGGCCCAGGGGCACGGCGGTATCCACGTCCAGCTCCAGCTCGGGCATGTTGAGGTCGAAGCGGATGCGGTCGGGATCGGCATCGAAGGTGTCGATGAGGCTTTGCACGAGGTTTTTGAGGTAATCGCGCATCTCGATGGCGGCGAGGTTGTCGCGCTGGTAGAGCTTTTGGTGAATGAGGGCCATGGACTGCACGCGGTGCTGTCCCTCTGCTACGGCCTGGCGCACGTCTGCGTCTTTGATGTGTGCCGATTGCAGGTGCAGCAGGCTGGAAATAATCTGGAGGTTGTTTTTCACCCGGTGGTGTATCTCCTTGAGCAAGAGCTCGTTTTGATTGCTTTTGAGTTCGATTTCGGCTTTTTGAGCAGAAAGCTGGAGGTTAGTCTTCTGCCGTCGCTGGTTGTTTCGGTATAATACCAAGGCGAGTACTGCCAGGAGAGTCCCGACCCCGGCGGCAAAAGCAAGTTGCAGCCGCTGCTGGCGGAGCTGGCTTTCATAGGCCTGCTGCGAAAGGGCTTTCTCCTGCACATTGGTGAGGCTGTCGGCCAGAGCCTGTTGCCTGAATTCGTACCGGATGGCGGCTCGCTGGTTTTCTTCACTGTTGAGGCTGTCTCGCATCTGATAATACAGTTCCAGCATAGGAAGCGCCTTGCTGTTCTGCCCAACAGACTTGTAGGTCTGGTAGAGTAGCTGGGCCGCATTTCCTATTTCCTGCACTGCGCCCGCTTCGCGGGCCAGGGGAAGGGCCCTTTCGCCGTAGTATCTGGCTCTGGGGTAATCGCCTGCTGCATGGTAATACTCGCCCAAACTAGTGGCCACGTTCGCTATACCCTGCTGGTCCTTAAGCGATTCTTTGATAGCGAGGCTGCTCAGGTAATTGGCCAGGGCCTTTTCGCCTAAGCCTTTTGCACGGTACACATCACCCATGTTTTTCTGAAGATTTGCCACAGAATTTAGGTCCTTCAGTGATTGATGGATCTCCAGGCTACGCTGGTAGTAGTTCAGGGCCTGAGCCAGATCCTTCTGGTCGAAATACACATCGCCAATATTATTGAGGGTAGCTGCTATGCCTCGTTTATTTTCCAGTTTTTCGTTGATTGCCAGACTGCGCTGGTGATAAGCTAGTGCCTGGGCATAGTTTTTCTGAGCATAATAGATCATGGCGATATTGCCGAGGTTAATGGCGATGCCCATCTGATTGTCCAAAGATTGAAAAAGGTCGATACTGCGCTGGTAATGTTCCAGAGCCTGACGGTAATCGCCCTGGTAGTTGTAGATCAAACCCATGTTGCCCAGGGTTTGAGCCATACCCATCGGGTTATCGGCGCTATCGTACAGGGTCAGACTCTGCCGGTAAAATTCCAGGGCCTGGGTGTAATCGCCCCTTTCGTTGTGTACAATACCAATGTTTCCTAATATGGTTGCCTGCCGGGCCAGGTCACCTGTGGATTTGAAGTAAGCCAGGCTGCGGGCAAAGTACTCCAGGGCTTCGTCGAATTTACTTTGGTATAAATGAAGGCCGCCAATGTTGAGCAACATGCCTGCCGCTTCTTCTTTGAATCCCAGCGAATCGCTCAGGGCCAGGTTTTGGTGAAAAAAAGAAAGGGCCTGCTCATAGTCCCCCTTCAGGTAGTACATGATCCCGAGTTTACCCAGCACGCCGGATATTCCCCTCGAGTTATTCAGGGCTCTCCAGATTTCTATGGCCTGCAAATAAAGCGACTTGGCCTGATCGTAATTACCTTTTTGCGCATAATATCTGCCCTGATGGCCGAGAGCTTGGGCCATGGCCTGCGGATTTTTCCGCGACTCACCGAAATCATACAGCTGGTCGGCGAAATACAGGGCACTGTCTGGCACCCTTTCCTGATAAAAAAAAGCTAGCTCATCCATGGCATCTATCCGGCTGCTATCTGGCAGGGTAGTGTTGGCCCATACCAGAAGCAGAGAGTCGGTCCCGGAATCTGCCCATACCGGCAGGATTCCACCTACCAAAAGCAGAAATGCCAAACAGGTGCGTTTCATTTTTGGGTAAATTAAATGGTTAACCGGGTTTCGTAACCGGTGGTGGTGTCGTGGGTGATTGTACCGCCGAGCTGGGTGCTGAGCAGTGTCACAAGCTGTGACCCAAATGAGGTTCCTTTGGCGGTATTTCCTTTGCCAATTCCGTTATCGGCAACAAGCAGTTCGAGGTTTTCACCGGTTTTTTTCAGACTAACCGTTATGACCCCACTTTGCCCGTCGGGAAAAGCGTATTTGAGCGAGTTGGTGATCAGTTCATTCACAATCAGGCCCAGGGGCACGGCGGTATCCACATCGAGCTCCAGCTCGGGCATATCTAGCTCAAATTGAATGCGGTCGGGGTCGGCATCAAAGGTATCAATGAGGCTTTGCACGAGGTTTTTGAGGTAATCGCGCATTTCAATGGCAGCGAGGTTGTCACGTTGATAGAGTTTTTGGTGAATGAGGGCCATGGACTCCACGCGGTGTTGGCCGGCAGCCACTGCCTGGCGCACGTCGGCGTCTTTGATGTGTGCCGATTGCAGGTGCAGCAGGCTGGAAATAATCTGGAGGTTGTTTTTCACCCGGTGGTGTATCTCCTTGAGCAACAGCTCGTTCTGGTTGCTTTTGAGCTCTATTTCACTCTTCTGGGCGCTGAGCAAAATATTGGTTTTGCGGCGGCGGCGGCCATTTACAAAAAGCACTCCGGCCAAAGCAGCCACAAGGCCAAAACCTCCCAGTGATGCGTTGCGCTGAAGGTCGCGGCGCGAAAGTTCTTGCTGGGCGAGCGCATCTTTTATGTCCTGCTCGGCTCTTGTTTGGACT
>DAITMB010000076.1:0-24140 GCA_036835375.1 Bacteroidota bacterium | reverse complement strand
AAGTTCTTGCTGGGCGAGCGCATCTTTTATGTCCTGCTCGGCTCTTGTTTGGACTTCTTTTTTCTCATACTCATAGCGCATCTGCTGCTGAAACATGGCGCGGGTGTTTTCTTCATTCACCATGCTGTCGCGGTAGCTGATGTGTTTTTCGTGCATGTCCAGGGCTTTGGCGGTTTGGCCGGTGGCCTTGTACGCCTGGTACAGCACTTCGCTGGAGCTGGCCAGCGTAGCGATAGCGCCTATTTCCAGGGCGAAATCATACGCCTTTTTGGCATAGACAATGGCCTGTATATGGTTTCCAGCTTTTTGATCAATATTGCCCGCAATGACCAAGTTATCCCCATGGTTCAGCAGGTCATCCGGTGTGTCGCTGAGCTTCAGGGCATCCTTGATATAGGTGCGGGCCTTCTCCAGCTCTCCTTGCAGGAAATACAGATCTGCCAAGCGTGCCAGCGCGTACGATGTGAGGGCGGGTGAGGAGATCTCGCGGGCGATGGTCAAGCTGGTTTCGTAATATGAAAGTGCCTTTTCGGGCTGGTTGAGTTCGCGGTACACTTTGCCCAAGCTGCTATTTACCTGCGCCAGAGCTTCATTTTTGCCTTGGCGTTCAAATATTTCCTTTGCCTTTTCATAGGTGGCAAGGGCTTCGACATAGGCTTTTTGGTCCAACTGAATATTGGCGATATTGCCCAAGGTGTGGGCACTACCATTGAGGTCATTTGTAGATTCAAAGAGATGGAGGGCTTCATTCAATTCTTCAATCGCCTGTACATACAGTCCCTGACGGCTATGCACGGCGCCCATCAAATTCCATCCGGACGCCTCGCCCCGCTTATTGCCGACATTTCTCGCGTGATCTCGGCTTTTCGTGGCATAACCCAGGGCTTCCTCAAATCTTCCTTCGTCTGCGCTGATTGCCGCCAACTGATCCAGGGCATAGATCATAATTTCTGCATTTCGAGCACTGGTATCCGCATTTATCGCACGGAAATAAAAGCCTCTTGCCTCCGTTACTCTTCTCAGACCTTGCATGGCATCTCCCAGATTCACAGCCGTTCTGGCCGCTTGAATACTATCCCCCATCTCAACGGCAATTTCCAGCGCATTTTGCAGATACTGTTTTGCTTTTTCGTAGTTGTTTCGACGAATGAATTCTATCGCCAGGTTGTCATAGCTATAGATCATACCTTCTTTGTCATCAATTTCCAGATTTACCCTCAGACTTCTTTCTAGGTAAGTCAACGCTTTATCGAATTGGCCAAGTGAAATCAGCATTTGACCAATCAGGATTGCCGAAGTTGCTTCCTTACTCTTAAATTGATGCTTTTCGCTCAGGACCAGAGATTCCTCAAAATATGCCAATGCATTTTCTACCTCCCCTTTTACCGTAAAAGTGTACCCCTGAATCATCATGGCATTGATCACTTGCCTTTGGATGCGCTTTTTCTCCGCAAAATTCCGGTAGGAGCTGGCCATGATGAAAGCTGTATCCGGGTTGGTATTTAAGTACCCATACAAAATCAGGTCGTACATCGCGACGCAGCGAAAAGTGTCGTTGCCGTTCGGATCCTGCCACACCTGGAGCAGGCTGTCGAGATTGGTAGAAAAAGCTGGTTGATGGCAAATCAACACAACAAATGAAATGAGTGCGAGGATGGGTTTCATCAGTGAATAAATGAGAGTGATTTGGATCAGGAGATGTAGCCAATTTTCTGTACTACATACCGATACCATTCAGCCAATTAGCTCAATTATTTCTCAATGTCAAGCAAGCATCTCTCTCGGGAAGAGAGCTGGTTTCAGTCAAAAATTGCGCTTTGAATATGAAAAATTAGTCATTAAGAATGTTTAAATTATGTCACGTCAGGCATTGATTAATAGCTTGTTTGAGCTGAAAGGGGAGGTAGGGCTTCTCTACATAATGGATTCCGGGAGTCATGATGATGGAGGGAGGAATGGCTGATTTTTCAAATCCGGAAATAAGCACCACTGGGATGCTCCAGCGCGTCCGGATGCGGCCAATAAGCTCTACTCCGTCCATGTTGCCCAGCAAATGCACCCCCGCAAGGATCAGGTCCGGTGGAAAATACGCCACCCGCTTGAGCGCTTCCTGGCCCGAAGGCACCCAATCGGAATCTTCGTAGCCCCAGGTAGCGAGCAACGCTACCATTTGACTGGCGATGATGGCTTCATCTTCTACCACCAAGATCTTGGCTGGAAGTGAAGGAGGTGTTGAGGGAAAAAATGACATGTTACTGAGATTGAAAGGGAAAAGCAAAAATGACGAAAGGATTCACCCGCTACCGTTGTCGGCACGAGTGAGACATCCGGCGCAGGAAAGCAGAGCAAAAGAAAGAGGAGACAATTCACAGCGCAGCATGACGTCATCAAATAACAGTCTGAATCTGCATACAAAACATATGGGAATGAAGGCCTATTGTCCGAAGAGGTCTTATGAGTGACCGAAACAAGGGTTTGGCTGACCGGAATTCTCATCGGAATTCTTTAAGGGAAGTGGAGCTATCGCCAACAGAGGTACTTTTCCGCAGAGACACATCTTGTCAGATGCGGTTCAATCGTCGGTAAATCTCGTCCTTGTGTGCTTTGCTGAGTGGAATGGCCTGATCGCCCAGATAGAGGTAGTGCTCGTCTAGCCCGTCAATGGCGGAGACATTGACCAGAAAGGAGCGGTGGGACCGCACAAAAAATGCCGTGTCGAGGCGCCCCTCGACGGTCTTCATGGGCGTGCTGAGCAGATACTGACTGTGGGTCGTGTGGATGCGGCAATAATTGCGCTCCGCTTCCACATAGCGGATATCGGTCAGTTTTACCTTGACCATACGGTCTTTTTCGCGAACGAAAATGTGGTCACTCATTTGCTCCCGCTTATTTTCCACAGGCGCTGCCGGCGCGCTGGGAGCGAGGTCGTTTTGCTCTTCCTGCATTCGCTGCACCACCAGCTCAATCGCGCGCAAAAGCGCTACGGGTTTAAACGGTTTGTTAATAAAGGCATAAGGAAACGCCGCCTTGGCGCGTTCAAAAGTAGCTGAATCGGAATTGGCCGTGAGAAAAATCACAGGCACTTGGTAATGTTGGTAAATCTGGGTGGCAGTCTCCACACCGTCGAGTTTGCCCTTCAGGTTTACGTCCATCAGCACCAAGTCGGGGGCATAGGTTTTGATTTGTTCCAAAGCCGCTTCGCCGGTGGGAATCAGACCGAGCACGCCGTAGCCAGCTTCTGCAAGCACCATGGAGATGTGTGCGCCCACGATCATATCATCTTCCACGACGAGCACTTCTATGGGCTGAGTCGCCGCAGGATCGGGCGGCGGGGTGTTGTCAATCTGATACGCAGTGCCCTTGCGCAGCATTTGTGCCACCGAGGGGAGGGGCAGGCCATCGTTGGTGAGCGCGTAAACTGCGATCGGCTGCGCTACGTGGCGAAATGCAAATGACCCCAACAAGTGGCAGTCAAATTCGGGATGACCTGCAAGGGCGGTGTACACCCCCTCCGACAGCAACACGGTGCCAGGCAGGCCCATGGACTCTATGCGCGATGTGACATTGATGCTGTCTCCGTAAATGTGCTCGTCTTCTTCTACGATCTCCCCGTAGTTGATCCCAATGCGCACGGGCACCCCATGGGAACGAAATGCGAGCTGCATAGCCAGTGCACAGCGAACGGCGTTCTCTTGTTGCTCAAAAATCATGAGACAGCCATCTCCGTAGAATTGCGCCACAGTCCCGGCAAATTGGCTCACTTGCTCATAAATAATTCCTTTGTAGCTTCGAAGGGCCACCAGAGCAGCCGCTTCATCTGCTTGCATGAGGGAGGTGTAACCGGCGATGTCCGCAAAGATGATGGCAACATGGCGGCGTTGAAAAGGCATGAAAAATGGGATTGCATCGTACGTTAGTCAAGCAAAATACAAAGAATTTGCTTGACCTCACCCGAAAAGCCTTTCGGCGAAAAATAAGATCAACGGCCCACGCTCGGAAAGCATTTTTTCTCTCTTATTCATGCGACCTGCCCCCCGACTGATTATTTTTGCACCATGTCCGAGTCTCTCAAAGTTCGCCTTCACCAAGCTTGCCTTACACAGGTGAAGCAAAAAGTAGCCACCCTAAAGGCAGCCATCGCCGACGCCCAGCAAGCTGCCAGCGAGGACACCAAGAGCAGCGCAGGCGATAAATTCGAGACTTCGCGCGAAATGATGAAACTCGAGATTGACAAGGCCAGTTCACAGCTCAGCTTGGTCTTGGCGATGCAGGAGCAATTGCGGCAGCTACGGCCCGATGTGTGCAAGGACCGGATCGGGGCCGGAAGCCTGGTGACGACGAATGAGGGAATGTACTATTTTTCCGTGAGCCTGGGCAAAATCGTACTGGAAGACGTCACGTATTATGCCCTATCGCTCGTATCGCCGCTCGGCAAAGCCCTCCTCCATCATGAAAAAGGCGACCGGGTAGATTGTATGGGCAGAACCATTGAGGTGATAGCGGTGGTCTAGGAGGGTAAGGGAGATCCTTAGGGTGAAACCCGGCCGAAGAAAGATTTTTACTCATGAATCCCCAGGCTTTGGCTCCTTTCCCTGAGCATTCTTGTGAATGTTCTGTCTGCAAGCCACATGATGATCCAATATAATGGCAACACAATCGGATACAGCGCCATGATGAAAAAGGTATATCCATGATATGAGCTGGCATCTTGTCCTATGGCCGCATCTATGATGTCAAATGCGTAGGGGTAACTTAGTAAGCTGAGGAATGGAACAATTATGCTGCCTGCGATCATCGTCCATGCATATCGTTTGTCGATGTTTTTCTTGCGAAATGAATGGATACTGAAAAGGTGAAACACGACAAGCAGGAGTGAAAAAAGCAGAGTCAGCCCGGTGGGAGTAATCGCTAGCAATGTGCTTGCTGTGGAGTTAAGCGTGTGTTGATAGGAGATTTCCAGAACTTCAGTTGGCAAGGAAGAAAAAGTCCATGTGCTCTTTGATGAGAGATCTCCGGCTGTTGGGGCGTCCAGGTTAGTTGTCAGTGGTTGATTGAAGTTCGAGGCATCAAGCGTGATTTCTAAATTCCCAAACGATCTCCAGTACTTGGCAGGAGACAGCGCATACCTAAACCGATACTGCTTTACCCAGTCGCTACGGTCAACCCATCTGTCGGCAGTGTACTCAACCCTGATGGTGTGAATTCCTTCCGCCAGATCAATTTCGAAGAACTTGAGGTCGTTGATCAAAACAAAAAAGCCGTTGGAAGGGGATTCCTCCAGCAAGACTTGCTTTGTACCACTCGTCTTTTGGTTTTCAAAAAAGTATCCGAAGTCACGAAAAGGAGTTCCTTCGAGTTTCTGATATGCTTCTGGAACCTGACTTAGCGCAATTTCCATGTCATCTACCCAGATGCGAAAATGCTCTTTAAACTCCGAAGCATAAAATAGTAAAGGGATTTGCTTGCCCGATTTGTGGGCTTTCACATAATACTCAATGTTGAATTGAGCTGTCTCAAACTTATCATCGGGGATGATGAGAATTTTTTCCTGGATAATGTCAACATATTGACTGATAAATGGGGATGCCGACCATGTCCCTTCTTGAAAGGGCGATGCCATGTTTGCCCACGATGTCAGGGCAATTAAGGTAAACCATATGGCGAGAAGTGTTTTCAAGCTACAGAAGGTTAATTACCCATGAATGGCAACTAAGGGGACTTGGCCTTTCCATCTACGAATCTGCACCCAAGATCACCTTTTTCCGCTAACTCAAAAAATTGCTTGATCGATTTTTCGGAAGTTTTAGCATCATTTCCAAGTGTTTTGTTAATAACGCCTGAGATTTCATCGGCCCTGATCACAATCATGAAATGGCCACCACCATCAATTCGAATATATTCCCTGATCTTGGTGACTGGGAAAATCCTGTCACGATCTCCGTGGATGTGGATGGGTCTTTCAAGTGTGCTGCTCCCTTCCCATTTCATCATTGCTTCCATCGCCCATTTCATAAAAAATCGATCCGTGTCTCGAATGATTTGTTTCAACAAAATAGACTCATTGTTGGATTTGACGCTAAAATAGTAGTCGCCCGTTAAATGGGTTGACCATTTTAACCATTTTGACGGTGCAAGCTGATACAACCGAAATTTTCGAACCAGTTGTAATTGCCAACTCAGTTCTTTGGGTGATTGGATGCTTGAAATGAGGATAAGCTTTTTTACCTCAATCAGGCTGGAAATTTCTTACGCAACGGTCCCGCCAAATGAAACCCCAATCAAACAAATGTCTTGAGACAGATCGATTTGAGCGATTAATCGCCAGCAATAACTTTCCAGCGTCTCGTGATTGGTTGGGATCTCCCAAGAAATGTGTCGATACTCCCGGTCGCCCAAGTCTAAATAAGCAAAGACGCGTTCATCAGCCCCCAATCCACTGATAAAGTAAATCATCTATCTTCTCTTTGTTTGTGGATGGCCAAAGTAAAAAAGGAAGTTGGCTTTTGTGGTCTGGCATCTTCATTCTCCTTCCTCCTTCCTCCCTCATCTTGCATAGTCAATACACTGCTGGCTGTTTTCGTACCAGAAATACGCTGTTTGGCGGATGCGGGTGAGCAGCTCTGGGGCATCTTTGAGGTCAGGCCGAACGTAGTAGTAGTGCGTGTTATATGGACTGATGCCAAAGCTTGCTGCGAGGAGGTATTGATTTTCTTCGGCGAAGGCGTGCATGGTCAAGGTCATGTCCAGAAACTGATCTCCTTCCGTTGGCAGTGGCACTGCCGGGGAAAATGCAGCATCAATCATGATGACTTCCGGGGCGGATTCGGCGAGGTAAGCGGTGCTCAATCGGCCTTCTCGGGCGATTCGGTAGTCATTGAGCCCCCAACAGTCGAGCACCTTCCATCCAGAATACAGGCTCAAAAGACCCGCCTCGGTCGTGGCCAGGGTATATCCGTTGTCGGCATACGCAGAGAGGACCTGGGCCACGTCGTAGCGCCCGTCCCGGTGGTGCTCATACGCCTCAAATCCCCGGCCGATGACTGGTTGAAATGCGAGAATAAGCACGATGAGTGCAGCATCACGAAGGTTTCGTCCATCACGCTCCGCACCACGGCGCAGGGTCTCGAAAAGATGCGTGAGCAAGGGAGGAAACGAGGTGAGCATCATCGGCAACAAGGCGTATTGAAATCGCCCCATGAAATTCATTTCGCTGCGCACCAACACCCACATCAGCGTGAATCCCATGAGCGGAATCAACGGAAATAGGGCCTCTCGGGAAGGAAGCGAAAGAAAAGGAAGCTGTATTTGTGTCATCGGTCGGCTGCGAGTAGAGCGATCAAAGGCGAGATAGGCCAGCAGCAGCCAGCCATATAAGTAGGGAACGACATAGGCTCCCGCCAGCAAAAAGCCATGTTTGACAGCAGCTTTTAGGCCAATGAAATGGAATTGTCCGCCGCCTTTGACGTAGTAGGGAAGGGGCAGCGGGTGCCCAAAATACTGCCATCGCCAGGCGAAAAAAGCGCCACCCAGCAGCAGAAAAATGCCTAAAAACACCAACACCACTTGCTTCGCCATCGGCCATCCTATCACATAGGCCAGGCTGAGGAGCATGAGTCCGGCCAACCACACGCCCTCGGGGCGCAGCATACCCATAAGCAGGCAGCTCAGCGAGAAAACTCCAGCCCATGACCTCGAATGTGGCGCGCCGATGCATGTATGCAACAGCGCGTAGCTGATCACGACCAGAAAGGCAAATACGGGCGTACCGAACCCAGCTTCGATGTACCAAGTCCCCGGACCCAAAGCCAGAAATAGGGCAGAGATCCCTGCGATCCATCGGCTGCTGCCGTGGTAGCGACGCAGCATAAAGTAAACCCCAAGAACCGTCAGCACGTGTGCCGTGGCTCCCAAGCCGCGCATGGCTTCCAGAAGTGGAAGCCCCGCTTTGACAAGCCCAGCCGTGATCACAACTAGCAAAAAATCCGTCGCGCCGTCGAGTGGCGGCTCCCCAATATTCCAGACAAATCCATGCCCATCGGCGAGGTGCTGGACGTAGCGAAGCAGAATAGCCGCATCTTCATAGGGCAAAACGGCGGCATCGACCCGCAACCAGATCAGGAGGGTGCTCAGTACGCCGAGCCCACACAACACGACGACGTCTTGGCTGTCGATCGCTTCTCTGAGGAGGGTGCTCAATCTGGGAGACATGCGCCTAGAGGTAAAGTAAGGGCTGCGAGGCTGAAGTAGGCCGCTGCCAATGGAGCTAAAAACCGTTTGTTTGTACCCCTCAATGGCCGTAACATTCTATGATAGGCATCCAAGGTACTACCGTTTTGGAGCAGGAGGAAATTTTTCTCGCTGTAGGAATAAAATCGAAAAAGGGTACAAGTCCCAGCGGCCTAAGCCTCCTGCTCCTTATACCCTAATCGGATGTTCGTTCGCTGTTTATATTGGAAAGGAAGATGAGCGGCTATTTCTGGGCCGTTGCTTCTGTAGCTTTGAGGGCCATCACCCTGTGATAGGCTTCTTTGGGCTGGAAGTTTCTGTCAAATAGCAGCGGGTAGTTGGTGCGACCCCGGATGGGCCAGCCATTGAGCCAGGAATGTCCATCATGTACACCCCAAAAGGTGACCCTGCTAATTTTATCCTGATGCTTCAGAAAAAGCTGAAAGATGGATTCATATCGCGCGGCCAATTGCTGGCTCACCGAGTCGGGAAGCCCGCCGGGGTAGGGGTTCATGATAGAATCACCGCTTTCAAATTTGACATTCACATCCGCCCCCGTCATGTCCCACGGATTGGGGAGCACCGTGATGTCAAGCTCTGTGAACATCACTTTGATGCCTAATGCTGAAAATTGCAGAATGCTGTTTTCGATCTCTTCCAACGTAGGTGTTTCCAACTTCCAATGGCCTTGCAATCCCACGCCGTCTATTTTGACATTGTTTGCCTGCAATTGCTTGATCAAAGCAATGGCACCCTCGCGCTTGGCTGGTTCACACATGTTGTAATCGTTGTAGTACAGCTCAGCCTCCGGATCTGCTGCGGCAGCGAGTTCAAAAGCTGTCTGGATGAAGTCCGGCCCCATGAGGTCGAGAAAGATCGATTTTCGAAGGGTACCATCTTCGTTGAGGGCTTCATTGACAACATCCCAGCCATCAATCCGCCCTTTGTACCTTCCGGCCACGGCCTCAATGTGGTTTTTCATGACTTCTCTCAAGGTGGCGCTGTCCTGGATTTCCTTGACCCAAGGAGAGAGCTGGCTGTGCCAGACGAGGGTGTGACCTACGACGTGCATGTCGTGCTGCTCTCCGTAGGCGACGTATTGATCCGGAATCTCAAAGGAAAATGAATCCGGCTCGGGGTGAATCACGCCCCATTTCATCACATTTTCAGGCGTGATGGCATTGAACTCTCTGGGAATCATTCCAAGGGAATCGGGAATCTGGCCAAGAATCTGTCTGGCCGAAAGCGCCGTTCCAATGAAAAAATTGTCTTGGTAGGCACGTTGCAGCGAAGGAACTTCTTCTTCCTGTGATTGGGTAGCGTCGCTCTGGCAAGCGATGAAGAGTGTCAAACATGCCAAGATCCATGCGGGAAGTAGTCGTTGATTTATCATAATTTGTCAAATGAATGCGTAGGGAAGAGGTGAAAACGGAGTCAAACTGTGGCGTTTGAGGTCGCTTATGGATTCCAGTGTTGCGTGTCGTTCGATGAGACTTCGAGACTGTGAAAAATCGCATGGTTGGTGGAGGGTTTGCCGTTAGAAGTCGCATACAATCCATACATACAACCAATAAACCCTCCGGCGGTCTCTGTGCTAAGGTAAGTCGCATCTACGTCCGATAGCAAGTTTTCAAACCTCTGGCCATCAGCGCTGTATCGAAAATGGTACTTGCCACCATCAGCGATGATTTTCAGATAGACATCTGGCGAGTCGTAGGCGACTTGTCCGAGCGCTTCGAATCCGCTCTCGGTTTTCTTCAATACCTGAAGCTGGTTGGCCTTTTTCGTGACGAAGTAGTAGTAATCCTGGTTTTGCAAAACCATCAAGCCCGCCATTTCCTGTTCGTTTTCAGGGGTAAATTGGAGCTGGGTCATCACTTCTCCGTAGAGATGTGGTTGGCGGCGGAGCATCAAGGAGGGATTGCCCGTTTGAGCAATGATTTCGGGCCTGAGTTGCAGGCGAAGGGTACCTGCTGTGGGGTCGAGTTGGTACCAGTTTTCCTTCACATTTCGCAAAAACATCCAGCGCATATCGAGAGGCTGGGTGAAATCGATTCGATAATCCACATCCGGACTCAAGGAGATAGCAGGGATGGTTTTTTCAGTCGTGTTGGGCACGGGATATTGGTATTTCACCTCTTCAAAATCCGGATTGATCACGGGCCATCCATCCTCTGTCCAGGTCACGGGCGTGAGGAAAGTTTCTCTTCCTGTATTGAAATGAGCGTCACTGTAGGGCCTGCAAGCGAGAAACACCGCCCACCATTCTCCTTGTGGGGTCTCGATGAGATCCGCGTGGCCAGCCGTCGTAACTGGATTGGCCCGGCCACGGTCGAGGTGTCGCTGGGTGAGAATGGGATTTCCGGCATAGCTTTCATAGGGTCCTGTGATCTCTTTCGAGCGAAAAATCACTTCGGAGTGGTTATAGCCAGTTCCACCTTCGGCGGCCATCAGGTAGTAATATCCGTTGATTTGGTAGATATGAGGGGCTTCAATCCAGACGGGCTTTTTGGCAAGGTCTGTTCCTCCATTGATCAACAAGTGCTCTTCACCAACCACCGACATACTTTCGAGATTTAGTTCTCTTATTCGGATGGTTCGGTGACCGCTGTATAAGGGTTCGTTGTTGGGAGCCACGTGATTATAGACCACGTATGCTTTGCCGTTGGTATCAAAGAAAAGGGAAGGATCAATGCCACCGTCTAAAGGTGGAAGCCAGAAGGGGTTTGAATATGGTCCTGCTGGATCCTTTGCCGTGACGATGAAGTTGCCGCCGCGATCAATCAGGGTGCAAATAATGTAAAAAGTCCCTTCGTGGTAGCTGATGGTAGGCGCAAAGAGGCCGCGCGACATCCCCTGGTCGCTCATGTCCATCTGCTCAGTGCGGGTAATGGCCGCCCCTATTTGGTTCCAATGAACCAAATCTTTGCTGTGCATGACCGGAATGCCGGGAAAATACGCAAAGGTGGAGGTCACTAGATAGTAGTCTTCTCCCACACTGCAAATGCTCGGATCAGGATTGAAACCTGCGAGAATGGGGTTATTAAATGTAGCCGAATCCGTGATCTTCTCGGAGCTGGCTTCTTGCTGCGATGATTGCTGGCAACTCAAGAGTAACGAGGAAAGAAAGAGGAGTGTGAGTAGTCGAATCATATGAGTGGGGTTAAGTTAGCGATTGAAAAAGGTTCGTTTGGCAGGTTGGTTCAAAGCAGTGCAGGGGTTTTACATTTATTTGTCTTCTTCGATATCTTCATTCATCTCTTCATGGAAGTGGAAATAGTCAAAGTCCACAAAGCCTCCGGGACTGAGGGTTGCATAGTTGAACAATCCGAAGCGGTATCCCATGAAGTGGGGGAGGGTGTAGTCCATCTTGAGCTCAGAACCCACGCGGCTCCACGATTTGCCATTTAAGCTATATGAAAAATAAGCGAGATCCTTGCGGTCGTTGAAATCGCAGTCGATCCTGAGCCATACTGTCTCTTGCGTGAGGGGCAAGTGTTCTATTTCAACGGGCGATTCTGACTCGGCGTTGACCGTGATGAGAACAAGGTTGCCAGCGACTTTTTTCACGCCAACAAAGCCATATTTGCGTTGCAACAGGGCCAATCCCGCCACGTCGCCATCTTTCATACCGGAGAGATCCAACGAGGAAGATCCAGCGCAACTAGGGCCGATGGTCCGTTGGGTCAGGGTGTTTCTCGCATTCAACAGGGAGCTGGACAACTGATGGGTGCTGAGTCGGAGAAAGCCTTTCCGCGCTGTGAGGGACCAAAAATGAGGATCAGGATTGTGGTTCCATTGCCAGACAAGGGGGAGATCGGGTTCGTTTGCCTCTCGGACAAATTCATCAGAAGCCACAATTCCTGGAATCAAGCCGCTGGAAGGCGTGAGTGCAAGCTGCTCTGGCACTTCTCCTTCTGTCCCAAACACGGGCCATCCGTCTTCCCACGTCAGCGGCACCAGATAGGGGATGCGGCCCACCGCGCCATAATCGCGAAACAAGTAAGCAAACCACTCGTCCGTCGGCGTGTCAATGAGACCGCCCTGCGCCACACCCTTGTCTTGAAGGGTCACCTTGCTTTCATAAGGCCCGGTGATGTGGTCGGCTCGGTGCGTGATCACCGTTCTCATGCCGCCTTGTGGCCAGACGATGTTGAGAAGGTAGTATTTGCCTTTGACATAGAAAAGCTGCGAGCCTTCGGCACCCAACATAATATCTTGACCAGCCACCGCACTTGCATTCTCTATCAGCACCCGCTCCGTGCCTTGTTTCACACCGCTCAAGTCCTTTTCTAGCTCTGCAATCATGAGCTTACCGTTTCCCCAGATCATGTAAATCTTTCCATCTTCATGAAAAAACAGCGAGTGGTCATGATAGGCAGGGGCGAAAGTGGAGACTTTCCAAGGTCCGTTTTCTATGTCGGGAGTGGAGAATATGTAGGTTTTTTTTGTGGTCTGGGCGAAAGTGGAAACGTAGTACATACCGTCGTGGTAGCGAAGGCAACTGGCCCAAGAGCCTCTGCCGTAAGAATTTTGGTTGTTGCTCAACGTGAGCGCATCAAGCGAGTCCAGTACATCATAGGCATAATTTACCAGCTTCCAGTTGACCAAATCTTCCGACTTCATGATGGGCACCCCGGGACTCATGTGCATGGTGGTGCTGCTCATGTAGTAGGTGCTGCCCACGCGGATCATCGACATGTCCGGCACATCGGCATGGATAATGGGGTTCTGGGCCTGGAGCGGTTGCGCAGAAGCGGTGCTTCCTGTTAGGCAAAAAATCACCCAGGCGATCACAGTCCAAGAGTTGCTAGCGCATAGCGAGTTCAAAAAATGCTTCTTCATAGAGGTAAATCTATTCATTTTCTGGACTTCGTTTTTCGGGTGTCATGCCTTCTCTGCGATAGGGACTTTCGGGCATGAAAAGTCTCGTTTTCTCAAATCCCCCTTGGTCAATGATGACTTTGTGGAGGACCACGCCAGGGTCCATTGGCCGAATATGAAGGGTATGAATGCCATCCTCGCTCATTCTGGCAGGAAGGGTGATGACGGTCTCAATGACCCTTTGAGCAGCCGTTGGATACAATTTTGTATAGTTGTTTTGCCATGTCAGGTCTCGATTGAAGTTTCGGACCACTTCTTCTCCGCCCCCCAACCTGACTGCCACGCTGTGTCCGGACCCATTGAATGGCAAAGTACTGTCAAGGATCAGCCGTACCTTGATGCTGTCCGTGGGGGAGAGCAGCTTCATTTTATAGGTGAGAAAAGCGCCTTTAGGATCTTCTGTGTAGGGCATCAACGACAAACCAGAAAGGGTTCTTCCCATATCTGGAATGATGGTCCAGGAAGTAGCATCTGTCGGAGTACTCGAAAAAAAATGTTCGGCTTCCATCACGACAACCCGATTTTTTTCGGTGAAAACATAGCCGCCAGGTGTGACATGTTCGGGATCCACATAGGTAAATCGCGGCATAATGTTTCCGCCCCTCGGCTCGTCCCATGAGGTGTATCCAATGTGAGTCTGAGCCATCATGTGGTTCCATTTTCCATTGGCGACTTCCCGATGAAAAGTTTCAGTCAATGCAGCATCACGTGCGAAACAGGCTTTGCCATGATCTGCCCATTTGTTGGCGAGTATGTCCATCTCGGCAGCGAGTTTCCGGTTCATCGCCAAGGAGAAATACAAATCGTAGAGATTGGCCATGGCCTGTACCGGAATCAGGATTAACTCTTGGTAAGCATCATGCTTCTCTTCAGGCAAAGTGAGAAAAAGCCGCAATGCGCGGGCTTCCAGGGCCAGATAGGCATCCCGGACCTGGAGAAATTCGCCGCTTGCGAGATCGTAGGAGCGATGGTCCAGCATTTCGGCGGTCACGCGGCTGTTGTATTTGCAGAAAGTATTCAGAATATCCGCAGCTTCAGCTGCAACGGAGGTTCCGAATTGCTGCTCACAAAACAATCGGCTGTATTCATATAGGTTGTTAGCGGTGAATGCCTCTGGATTCCAAGCCATATTCAGGAAGAAATCCATTGGATATTCATTGAGCTTGAGGTCGCCCACATTTAGTACCCATATATTCTCTACATCGTACGCGTAGCAAAGTTGAAGCTGTTCCCACATGTGCGGAATTTGCACCATATTCAGCCATTGATAGGAGCGAGGTGCCCCATGATAATCGACATGATAGTAAATGCCATAGCCCCCCGGATGACGTGGTTCGTGGAGATTCGGTAGCCTTTCGATGTCGCCCCAATTGTCATCGCATAGGAGAATGATCACATCCTCAGGCACTTTCATTCCCCGGTCATAGTACGCCAGCACTTCTTTGTAGAGTGCCCAAGCTTGCGGATACTCGCTAGGGTCCTGTCCGCTAACAGCTTGGATGATGTCTCTTTGATCGCGAATGATTTGCTCTAACAACTGTAAGTTTCTATCGGCACTTCCCTGATCTGCCATTTCTTCGTCTCCGTCACCCCTCATTCCCATGCTGACGATATTCTCGTATTTCATATTTCGACGAAAACCATCTTCCCAGAATTGTTGTAGGCCCTTCTTGTTGGTGTTGTAATTCCACGCTCCATTTCCGAATTCTTTCCGGTGGGTCCCCCATTCTTTTTGAGCTCGGATCATGGGTTCATGATGAGAGGTTCCCATGACGATACCGTATTCGTCTGCGAGTCGGGGATTTTCTGGGTCGTCTTCGTTAAATGCCTTGCCCCACATGGCTGGCCACAAGTAGTTGGCCCTTAATCGAAGCAGCAGTTCAAACATATGAGCGTACATCTCATGGTTGATACCACCAAATTTTTCTCTTGCCCAATTGCCAAACGCAGGTTCTTCATCATTGATAAAAATGCCTCTGTATCGCACCTTGGGTTCTTCAGAAGCATATCGGCCCTGTTTTACATAAGCGGATGACCGCTGTATCGGCGGCACATCAGCCCACCAGTACCAGGGCGATACACCCAACTGTCGAGACAATTCATAAATCCCATAAATGGTTCCGCGCTTATCGCTTCCAGCAATGACCAGACGACTTTTGCCACCCAGCTTGGGAGATTCGATGGTGGTAATGATAAAACTTTCCCATTTTCCTATCAAGTCATTCACCTCGATTTTTCCAGATCGTGACAATTCGTCTAGTAGCGCATTTTTGCCAATTGTGCCAATGAGAATTTCATAGTCGCCCGGCACCTGAGAGGGATGTCGGGCGGGCCGTATCCCGGTGACTGCGTGGACATCTGCTTGTAAGTCACCAATCGCCCGGATCACTCCGGGAAAGTCGGTTGAGTCATAGACTATGTGTGTAGCTTCTCTTTCCAACGACACGATCGGAAAGTCCGTGCTGCTGAGGGGTTGATCAAGTACAATGGCTGACTTCAAAGCTCCATTTTGCTGAGCAAAGGCTGGAGACCAGACATTGATCAAGAGGATCAACAGAAAAGGAGTCGGAGTAACCTGAAACATGGTAGGTAGATTTGTTGCTATCGAGACACAGGTATGCGAGGCCTGCTCGATCATTGTAATCAAGCGGGCATAAAGTAGCAAGTAAAAGGAGCTGAAAGCAGAGGAAAAGTACCAAGACTCAAAAAAGCAGGGGCTACCCGAACACGAGTAACCCCTTACTCCCACTACAAGTGAAGCTTGATACTACTACTCAGACTAATTGTAACCTGGGTTTTGATAAGCGGCCTTTTCGGCTTCGCTCATCTCCATCCCATCGATTTGCGGCTGTGGAATCGGGCGCAAATAGTGATAATCTTGAATGTCTCGTGAGAAGGTTTCCGCGGTGTGGTCTCCGTAGTTGGGGCCGCAGATCTCATAGGAGGAAGAAATCTCTCTCCACTTTTGCGTCCGTACCAAGTCATACCAACGGTATCCTTCTGCGTAATATTCACGAGAGCGCTCTTCCAGAATATAGTCGATGTCGATCGTTGCGGGTGTCGCGGCGACCATTTCCTCGCTAAAATCTTCGACCCGCTGCACATTCTCGTTGTTGGCCCAGCGCCATTTTCCGGCACGTGCGCGGATCACATTGATCAATTCTCTAGCGCTTTTTCCGCCTTGTGTGCTGGCGCCTTTCACTGCGGCTTCAGCAGCTACAAAATATAGCTCAGAGAATTTCGCGATGTAATATGGGCGAGTGGTGCCTGCATTGGGTTGTCCCAATCCGTCGCCGCTGTCAGTGCGGTAGGTGCCCAATTTCCAAAGGCCTGGATACACGATTCTGCTGATTCCTCTCGGAGAAATGACAAAGTCGGATCTTCCTGGCAACACCCCTGCGCCGATGTTGCTCTTGTACACATCGTTGGAGTAATCGATCGCAGTTGAAGGCTCCTCGCTGAGGAACGTCAAGATTGCCCCACCTGGATACACCTCTAGGTTATTGGCATTGTACACAAAAGGAGCTGTGTTGCCACCTTTGGGCCAGTTGCCGCGGTACACGTTGACAAAAGTTCCGTCATATCGAGAATCCATCGACTTTTCGGCAAACGTATTCTCAATGACATTGATGGTCGGGGACATCCTGGTCCATGGTCTTCCTAAGTCCTGAGACGCTTCCCGCTGCACGGAGCTGATCAGGCTGGTCCAATCCAGATTTGTGGAGCTTCTGATGTTGGTGTAGTTCCAAGTCATCATCCACACGGCAAAATTGTCTGGAGCACCACCGCTTCCAAACGTAAGGCTAGATCCATTGTAGAATTCGCTGGACTCTGTGCGGTCAGCATAGAGGAGCATTTCATCATTCCGCTCGTTTTGAGCCCAGTGCACGTCGTAGTAGGTATCCTGTAGGCCAAAAGGTCCGGGATTGTCAATGCCTGCTACGGCGACATCATATGCCTGCTGAAAGTACCAAGCGGCGTCACGTCCGTCTGGGTCCACGCGGGGAGTTTCAGGATAGGTAGGAATGTTGTTGGGATTTTCGAGCCACCATGCGTAGGTGAGGTACGCTTTGGCCAAATAGAGGCGTGCCAGCGTTTTGGTTACTCCTCCCTCGACCCGACCTGTTTCAGGCAAATCGTCGATGGCGGTCAGCAGATCAGGGAAGATGGCTTTGGTGTACACTTCTGGAACGGTGTTGCGAACAGACACCCTCACCGGGCTGGTGTTGAACTTCAGCTCACCTGAGCCAAGGTCCAGTGGTACCCCGCCGTAGGTTTGCACCAAGAGGAAGTAGTCGAAAGCCCGGAAGAATCTTGCTTCAGCGATGAGGGACTCTGAAATTCCCACTTCCACCGCATTTTCGATGATCCCGCTGGCGGTGTTGATATTTGGAAAGGCTTCAGCCCAAACGATGGATGTGGGGAAGCTGGTAGGCGTGATTGAGCCTACGCCAGACAGGTCCATGTCCTTGAAGTTTCCATCCGCACTTTGTGCCCAGGTCGCTTCGTCTGTACCGGTGATGCAGCTGTTATAATAATAAGCTTGCCCGTAAAGGTAGCGCAGGTGAGCGTATAGCGCGGTCAATCCTCCATTTACCCCTTTTTCGGTCTGAAAAAAGCCTGGCTCATAGATGCTTCGTGGTTGCTCGTCCAAAAGGTCGGTGCACGAAACGAAGGAAAATGTCAAGAGGATGGTTCCAATGAAGGGAATAATGCGTAGTCGTTTCATTGTAGTAGTTTGTTAGAAAGTTAGGTTGACACCGAGTAGGAAGTTGCGGGTGGCAGGCGTGTTTGTGCCCAAAGTCAGCAGACGTCTTGGGTATGAGGTTACGGCCACGTTTTCGTCTCCATAGGAGTTCGTTTCTGGATCCATCCCTGTTTCTCTGTGGTAGGGTGAAAACAGTACAAATGGGTTTTGGACGGTACCGTACACACGTAGTTGATCCAGTCCGATGACTGATAGAATGCTTTGTTTGAAGTTGTAACCAAGTGAAATCGTGCGGATTTTCACGTACGAAGCATCGAAGTACCCGAGGGTAGATCCATACTTAGGATTATCACCGCTGGCGATACCACCAGGCTTGGGATAAGCGGCATCGGTGTTCTCAGGTGTCCAGTAGTCCACTTTCACGTTGCCTCTGCGACCGCTCATCAAGTTGAGGTAGCCGGAAGAGGAGTATAGGGTGCTGATCAATACACCACCGCTGCGATAGACACCCACCATACTCAGGTCAAACCCTTTGTAAGCCAGGCGGGTATTAAATCCCCCTTGAAATCTGGGATCTACGCTCAGGATTTGGCGGTCAGCTGGTCCTACTTGTCTGACTGGCACGCCACTTTCGTCATACTCGCCAGTGTACAAGACTTTGATCATACCGACGTTTCCGCCTGGTTCCAAGATGTTGAGGTGTTCGTCTCCTTCTTGCCACAGGCCTACTTTCTCATAGTCAAAGATGACGTTGATAGGATACCCCACAAACCACAGGTTTGCTTCGTCTCTCTCTTGGCCGGAAGCCAGGGATACTAGTTCGTTGCGGTTAGAGTAGAAGTTCACTCCTACATCCCAGGTCAGCCCATTGGGATTGTCCAAAATCACTGCGTTGAGGGCCAATTCGACACCTCTGTTGAGGGATTCGCCGATGTTGGCGGTGTAGCTACTTACCCCCGATGTACTGGGAAGATTGACGCCCACAAGGAGATCTTTGGTATTCGTCACATAGTACTCAATCGAACCAGAGAGGCGATAGTTCAAGAAAGAGAAGTCAAGTCCGTAGTTAGAAGTGATAGAGTATTCCCATCCCAAATTACTGTTGGGCAATTGGGACACGTAGTATCCGACGCCGTAGTTTTCAGGACCGAAGTTATAGGGTCGGGTTTGTAGTCGTCCAAGAGTAGAATAAGGGGCAATCGCTTGATTGGAGGTTTGTCCATATCCCACGCGCAGCTTCAGTGCATTGATTTGAGAAATCCCTTGCATAAACGCTTCCTCTTTCACGTTCCAGCCGACCGACACAGCGGGATAGGTATGCCACTGCTGGCCTTGGGCCAATCTTGATGAGCCATCGGTACGGAGAATGGCAGTGATCATGTAGCGATTTTCGTAAGAATACATCACCCTGCCCATGTAGGACAGCAAGGCACTCACCTGGTAGTTCTGGTTGTTAGGATTCACAGTGATTTCTCCCACTGCCTGCCCCAGATTATAGTACTGGAATGCGTCGGCGGGAATGTCCCGGGCTCCTACGTTTTGAGCTGTTGAATTGATCCTGTTGTGCAGAAAACAGTCCTACGATACTCAAGCTGTGCTTGTCGGCAAAAGTGCGATCATACATGAGGAGGTTTTCAACGACCCAGCTCGTCGTCAGCGCATTGTTGATAGAAGCTGTCGAGGGGTTGGTAGGGTTGACATTAAACACACCTTCTCCGGTATAGTTCCCGCCACTGCTCATGCGAAAGTTCAGTCCGATATTGGAGCGATACCTTAACCCTTCAATTCCCGGTGCTTGTAATTCGGCATAGAGGTTATTGTAAGATCCAAATGCCTTGGTCTGGTCGATCCACGCATCACCGAGGCCTTCCACCGTCTCTCTTGTGGTGACCCATTGTTCATCCAGTGCCATTTGGACTGTTCTCTTCAATGTGCCATCGTCGTTATAAGGATTGGCAATGGGAGTGCTGGCCAAGACGCCATAGATGCCGAGGTTGTTGCCATTGTTGACAGAGTAGTTGCTGTTGGAACTAAATCCAAGTTTGATGTAGTCGTTGATTTCCTGATCAATCCCGGCGCGAAGAGAAAACCGCTCGAAGTTTTGACCCGGAATGACTGCTTCCTCATTGACATATCCTACACCAAAGGTGTATGATCCACGCTCTGTACCACCAGATACACCCAAGTTGTGAGTGGAGAAAATACCGGGTGCGAAGAGCAGATCCTGCCAATTGATGTCCACGTTATCATCTTCGTCAACGCCATTCGTGAAGAGACCTGCCGCCTGACGTAGCGCAACAAATTCTGGCCCATCCATCATGGGGTAGTTGGCGAAAATATCCTTCACACCATAAAAGCTGTTGTAGCTGAGTTGCGCTTTCTGTCCCTGGTAGCCTTTGTAAGTCGTGACCAACACGACGCCATTCGCTCCACGTGATCCATAGATCGCGGTGGCCGAGGCATCTTTCAAGATGTCGATACTCTTGATGTCGTTGGGATTGAGGTCGCCGATGTTTCCTGCAAAAGGAATTCCGTCAAGCACAATGAGTGGATCGTTGCTAGCTGTTAGCGAGCGGGTTCCACGTACGCGGATCTGCATGGCTGCACCCGGTTTGGAAGAAACCTGCGAGATTTCTACCCCCGCCAGGCGTCCTTGAAGGGCTTGTGTGACATTGGACGAAGGCACTTCCCGGATGGCTTCTCCCCGTATGGAAGCAACTGATCCAGTCACCGACTCTTTGCGTTGGGTACCGTATCCCACGACCACTACCTCAGAAAGAGACAGATCACTGGGCACGAGGCGAATGTTAATGACAGTTCTGCCGCCGACGATCTCTTCTTGCCGTTCGTAGCCCATAAATGAAAACACGAGCAGCGCATTTCCATCCGGTACTTCAATGGAGTATTCTCCTTCTTCGTCGCTGAGAGCGCCGCTGGTCGTTCCCGTGATGGTCACGATGGCTCCCGGCAGCACTTCTCCCGTATCATCGGTGATTTTGCCTGTTACCACGGTTTGGGCGTGGGCAACAATGGTTGTGGACATCAACAGTGTCAACACGAGGAGGGCTTGGATGTACTTAAGACAACGTCGGCCCCGAGTTTCTGCAATGTGCAGTTGCGGTGGTAGTAGTAGTATTCTGTTCATAGAAATTCGTTTTTTGAAAAAAACGGTTGATTGAAAGAAAAAAAACGGGTAGGTGAAGTGGTGAAGAAATAGCCCCTTATAAGGTGAAGGCAGAGACCTCTGACTAATCAAGCGGCCCTGAGACCGTCGAATTCTGAGTCTTTTCCGGGATCTTAACAAAGATTTCAAATCGACCTTTCTGGCCACGGTGCTTGAAATAGCAAGCCTAAATGTCACGTTATCAAGCTATTTGCCCTTGTAGAAAATGAACATTCTCTTTAAATTTTAAATCATGGATCCTCATTCGGTTTCCTGAGGCACTGTTGACAGGCGAGATCCTTGGGTTCGGAGGGTAAAAGGCATGATTGCCCGCCCCAAGGGAAAGGAGGCGGGCAATGCTCTGGGGCAAAGACTGAGGCAATGGAAGTGGGAGCGAACCGCTGGTCCGCCGAACATAGGTAGGATAGGAGAGGTGCTAAGTCAGATGATCATGTGGTGATGTCGCAAGTCATCGCCTCGCTTCAAGGTATTCGGAAGGGGCTTTCCCCAGCTGTTCTTTGAAGCACTTCGAAAAGTAAGAAGCAGAGTTGAACCCTGTCTGGTAGGCCACTTCGGAGAGCGTATATTTGTGGGTCTCCATGAGTTTCAGGGCCTGCCTGATCCTCACGGTCCTGATGAGGTCCACGACTGACTTTCCGGTGAGTGCCTTGATTTTTCTATAGACCTGCATTCTGCTCAAGCTGAAGAGTGCTGCGATAGCGTCAACGTTGAGTTGCGGGTCAAGAATATTGTCGGTGATATAGTCGATGGCCTTTTGCAAAAACTCCTGATCGATTTCGCTACTGGTGATCTTGCTGGGTAGTAAATAGACATCTTGGCTCAGGCGATAGTACAATTTTTGACGAGAGTCGATGATTTGCCTCACGTGCGCGACCAGAAATCTGATGCTAAAAGGTTTTGTGATATACAGATCGGCTCCAGTTTTCACGCCCCTGATTTGATCCTCAATGGTCGCTTTTGCGGAGAGGAGAATGATGGGGATGTGACTTGTCTGAAGGTTAGACTTCAGTTGCTCACACAGCTCAATCCCGGAGGTGAAGGGCATCATGACATCGCTGATGATCAAATCAGGAAATTCTTCGCAGGCCATATCAAATCCTTGCTTGCCGTCGCTGGATTCTATGATGTGGAAATCTGGTGAAAGCTCCATCGCCAGATACTTTCTCAACTCCTCGTTGTCCTCCACAATGAGAATTTTGGGCTTGCTCGTGTCCTCCTCTTCCACCAAAGCATCTATTTCCCCAGCGTCTTCCGCGTCAAAGTTGGTCATAAACGGAGGGGAAACCACATAGCCAGACCGTTCGCAGATATCACTCTCCTCGAACGCCTCGCGGTCTATCGGGAGCTGAATCAGAAACTTTGTCGTGTGTGCTTCTGCGACTTCGTCAGTTGTGGATCCTGCTTCGCGGCTGGGGCTACTTTGAGCCTCGATTTTCCCGCGGTGAAGCTCCACAAGGCCTTTGGTCAGGGCGAGGCCTATTCCTGTACCCTGATTAGAAAAGTGGGAGGTAGTCTGGGCCTGATAGAATTTGTTGAAGATATAGGGTAATTCTTCTTTCGGGATCCCAATCCCATCATCTACTATGATCAACTCCAGGCCGCGCTGTCCGCTCAGTGCGCTCTCAGGACCAAATGTGAAGGAGTGGATAAAAATGTTGATTTCGCCATGCGCTGCCGTGAACTTGAACGCATTGGACAGCACGTTCACCACAATCTTTTCTAGCTTGTCATGATCAAACCATCCTTCTAGTGTTGCTGTGTTCGGATGAATTCCAAAGCGGATGTCCCGTTTTTCTGCAAGATCGATGAATACTGTAGCGATCTCCGTGATGAAGCTGACCAACTCTCCCTGCTGCACGCGAAGCTTGAGTTGGGCGCTTTCCAGCTTATTAAAGTCCATCAATTCATTGACCAGGCGCAGCATTTTATCTGAATTTGTCTGGATCGTTTTGAGCCTGTCCTTGACGGATGCAGGAAGGTCGTGGCCGGAGGTCAGGTTCTCCAGTGGCATGGAGATCAGGCTGAGAGGCGTTCTGAATTCGTGGGAGATATTGGTAAAAAACTGGGTTTTTAATTCGCTCAACTCATGCTCTCTTTCGCGTTCCATTCGCTCCAAAGTGAGTTGGTTCTTCATTTTTACCCGCTCCATCCGCACTTTCACCAGCGTAAAAGTTGCGATTCCCAACGCAAAGGCATAGAGGCTCATGGCCCACCAACTCTTCCAAGGCAAGGGGCGAATGACGACTTTCAGATCGACCGGAATCTCACTCCAAACGCCATTGAGGTCAGACACTTTTACGGAAAAAACATAATTTCCGGGGTCGAGATTGGTGTAAATTGCGCTATGGTTTGAGCCAATGCAGTTCCAGTCCAGTTCAAATCCTGCCAGCTTGTAGCAATATTCGTAGCGAGAGGATTGTCCGAACTCAATCGCGACAAAATCGATGATAAATGAACGCTGCTCGTATGACAGCTCAATCGCTGAAGTGAGGCTAATGTGCTTTTCTAATGGAGAGCCGGGAGCGCCAATTTTTACAGATTGGTTGTTAATCCTCAGGTCGGTCAAGTACAACTTGGGGATGCTGCTGTGCTCACGAATGCTGTCTGGGTAAAACGCATTGAAGCCATTGTTGCTTCCAAAAAACAGCTCACCTGTGCTTCGTCTCAGGCAGGCATTGTTGTTGAAGTTGTTCGAGGCCAGTCCGTCTTCCCGCGAGAAATTCGTGAACTTCCACAGGGTGGGGTCCAATTTCGATAGGCCTCTATTTCCGCTGATCCAAAGATGCCCGGATGCATCTTCGAGCATGGCCCTCACAGTGTTGCTCCCCAGCCCATGCTCTTTTTGTATGACTTCAAACCCGCTGGCTCCCTTCCTCTTCACATTCATTCCGTTGTCGGTCGTACCAACCCACAGGTTCTTCCTTTTGTCTTCGTAGAGGGTTTGGATAGAGCTGCTGCTTAGCTTTCCCGGTTCAAGACCGTGTGAAAACCATTGATATTGAAATGACCACTTGCTCTCCCGTTGCAGTTTGTAGAGCCCATACATGGTCCCGACCCAAAATATGCCATCCGCATCTTCTGCAAAGGAGCTGACATAGGAAGTTTTAGGAATAAAATTCGGCTTTTCTTCCTCGCAAA
>DAITMB010000075.1:10574-25159 GCA_036835375.1 Bacteroidota bacterium | reverse complement strand
ACCGCGGAAAAAGGGCAAGTTTAAATGGTAAAGAAATTGGTTCCGAAAGCACTAGGCATTGAGAACGATGGTAATCGCGTACACCAAGATCGATAACCCCATTCCATACATGAAAATGTTGTATGCCCATCGTAGTAACTTAAACTTTCTCGCTAAGACTTTTCCCAAGTAAAAAATGTCTTTTGCCATGCTGCCATAGAGATAATCGGCATCAGCCATCATCTCATTGATGCCCCAGAGGAAGTCATCAATCTCCATTCGGTAGAAATTCCCGAAAAACAGTAAGTTGGTTTTCTTGTCAAGAATGTCTTTTCGGTCAAACACCCCCGAATTGACCTTAGGTCGCGTGGCAAGAATCGCAAAAACGATGGTCGCCATGCAGACAGTCAGCATCAATAAATTGGGGACCACTACGTAGCCATCGGAGAGTCCCAAGCCAGTGCCGATCGCATTGGTAAAGACAATCGAAATAATGATCGCGTTGATCGACAGAAGAATGTTCGCTTTGTTGTCTGCGAGGTCGGAGAGATTGATATGGGTGCGGTAGGTTGTTCGAAACATGGTTTCGATTCCGCGTTCGGGGCGCTGGTTTTTAAGTTTTTTGAGCTTGCGCTTGAGCTTATCCACTTGGGCATCTTTTTCATCAAGCTGAAATTCTAAAATGGCCTGTTCCGATTGCTCCTGCTTTTTCCTACGCTTTTTAATTTTTTTGGCCAACTTTTTAATATGCTCCAGCTTTAGCGGCTCCATGTTTTCCCGCGCATAATCGGTGTAGTATTCGTGGTTGTTGAAAAAGTTGAAGTTGAATTCATCCCATGCCTCATCTGAAAACTCTCGCTGACAAAAATACTTCCACTCCCACCGGATTTTCTCCGAATTCACGAGAGCATCGGGCGTCGAAAGGTTAAACAAATCCGCGTCTTTGATCACCTTTTCTAAGGTATTTCTGGGCTCCTGGCTCAGCTTTGTGGCTTCAATTAAACCTACGACAGTCTCCACGACCTCCACCGGAGCTTGCTGGCTTTCCAAAAACTCTCTTGCCATTTCCATCGACACCTGCTCGTGACCATCATACACTCGAATGTATCCGAGGTCATGCATCCATCCTGCCAGTTGAAGAACCTTGATTTCATTGTCTTTAAGGAGGCATTTCAGCCCAATTTCTTCCACCATTTCCACCACTTGAAAGGTGTGTTCTAGAGAATGGTATTGGTAATTAGGATCCATTTCGTCGCGGAGGATCTTGCGGGCGAAAGAGGCTGTGGCTTGGAGCAAGTCGAGCGAAACTTCCATGAGGGAGCGGGATTGGGAGAGGATTTATGTCGATGCGTGAACCACGGGACACATCGAAAGATACAGATTTTCCATTTCCCCGGACATAATCTACCACACCTCTTCCTGCCAGTTCGGCTGTGGGGCATCAACGATATGAATCCAAGATACCCCGAGTCTGCACAGGCAGGCATTCAGCTCTACCTTCATTACTCAAGATGTCGTGGATTCTTGTAATTTTGCGACCAAACAGGACCAACGTTTTGCCCACATGATTCAGATTAAACTCCTAGGAGGACTTTTTCTTCTGCTCCTTTTGTCGCGATGTGCTCCCAGCACTTCCCCCTCCACGTCCATGAAGACCCACATGGACAGCATTTCCTACGCCGTAGGCATGGACATCGCCAAGTATTACGCACTACAAAAGGTGACTTTACATCCCCAATTCATCTTTGAAGGATTTCGCGATATGTCCACCGGTGATTCCACAGCGCTGCTCTTCAGTGCACGTCAGGGAGGAGAACTCATTGAGTCATTTTATCGAATGATGGAAGCCAAGGTCGCTGCCGAGAATGAGATCAATCAAAAAGCCTTTTTGGCGCAAAACCAGACTCAAGAGGGGGTAACGCTTCTTGATAGTGGCCTCCAATACCGTGTGATCGCCCAAGGCACGGGCGCTTCTCCAAAGCCGGAAAACGTCGTCAAGATCCGCTTCGAGGGCAGGCTCCTCAGCGGCACGGTCTTCGTCTCTAGCGACAATGAACCTAGTGGGACCCTCGAGGCCGACATTTCTCAGGTCATTCCGGGACTCCAGCTCGCCCTCACCCGCATGAAGCCGGGAGACAGGTGGCAGGTATGGGTACCTTCCGAGATGGGCTATGGCTCGGAAAACCGCCCTCCGATCACTCCCAATTCTTTGCTAATTTATGACATTGAATTGATGGAAATCCTCCGCTGACGATCAAAACCAAGCAGCCCCGTCAAGAATAAGGCAAAATCAAAGAATCTTTTTCGGGAAATTATTCCGGAATAAATTCACAAGTCCCTTGCAACATACAGCTGTAAAACCCGCTCTAAACCTTGGATTTAATTCATTTAGCTAGGATACATCAAAAACAATCAACCGAAGGATTGCGGCTTTGGTAGGTAGCATCCCTTTGCCTTGCGTAATTTAATTCAGACATTTATTCCAGAAACCGAAAATCCCATCACCTATGCAACCTACGATCGTCATCCTTTGTGCCGGAGGACCCGCCCCCGGAATCAACACAGTGATTAGCACCATTGCCAAAGTGTTTTTACGCGATGGCTACCGTGTACTCGGTATCCACGATGGCTACAAAAACCTGTTCAATGGCCAAGCTGAAATCGTCGACATCGACTTCCATTACGCTGACAGAATCTTCCCACGAGGTGGCTCTACTCTTAGAATGAGCCGATATAAGCCGAAAGACCATGAGTTTGCACCTGATTTCTTTGCTGAAAACAATGTGCAACTGCTCGTGACCATCGGCGGAGACGACACCGCTTCTACTGCCAACCGCCTCGCCAAGTACCTCGCAGCCAATCATCTCAAGGTCCAGAACATTCACGTTCCCAAGACCATCGACAACGATATCCCTCTTCCAGGCCGTACTCCGACATTTGGCTTTAACTCCGCTAAAGACGAAGGCGTGCGCATCGGAAACACGATTTACGAAGATGCTCGCACCAGCGGCAACTGGTTCGTCGTCTCCAGCATGGGTCGCTCTGCGGGACACCTCGCCTTCGAAATCGGAACAAGCTGCCACTTCCCGGTCATCGTCATCCCTGAGATGTTCGATAAGACGGAGATCACGATGGACAAGATCACCAGGTTGATCATTTCCTCCATGCTCAAGCGACGGATTGATGGCGTCCAGTATGGCGTTGCCATTATTTCAGAAGGTGTTTTTCACTTTCTCAGCGACGAGCAGGTACGCAACTCCGGGATCGCCTTCACTTTCGACGAGCATGGACACCCCGAGTTGGGCAATGTATCCAAGGCGCATATCTTCAACATCTTGGTTCAGAGAAAGCTCAAGGAGCTCGGCATCGATATCAAGTCTCGCCCAGTAGAGCTAGGATATGAGTTGCGCTGCACGCGCCCGGTGGCCTACGACTTGACCCTCTGTACCTTGCTTGGAATGGGCGTCAAAAAATTATTTGATGAAGGGGTCACCGGGGTAATTGTCTCCACCAGCTCCAAGGCGAATATAGAAGGCATTCCGCTCCAGGATCTCGAAGACCCTGAAACGGGAAAAATTCCGCCACGCATGGTGGACATTTACTCAGAGCTCTCTGGACTAGTGTTCAGCGACATGCACGTGATTAGCCCACGCGACTACGACAAAGTGCGCGAATTTCTCCCCAACCCAGAGGATTACGATTTTTACAACATCCTCAATTGGGAATTTGACCCCAAGAAAATTCGTCCTGCACAAGCGGTGAAATAGGCTATCGGAAATCGAATTGTCTTTCAAAACACCACATCGGCTGCTCCCATCAGGAAGCAGCCGATTGTGTTATGAACGGTTTATGAAAAAAGCAGAAGTACTAAATGAAGCCGCAAACAATCTCATTATGCAGCCACGACTTCCTACATTATCGACTATTCTTACTTGGCCGCGCGCACAATCCTACCGGGATTGATCGAAAAATGACTGGCATGGTACACGACCTCTCCGTTTTTCAACAGAATCGCTTGGGGAGACTGATGCGGAACGCCTAGTTTCACCGCAATTTCGTTCGAAAGTGAGCGGTATTGGAGCAAATCCAGATAAGCCATATCCACATACTCGGCCAGCTCCGACGAAGCACCCTCCAGAGTAGCATACATATTGGCACTGATGCCGCAAGTTGTGCTATGCTTAAATATGAGCTGAGGACGGACATGGGAAGCTTCACGGAGCTCATCTATCTGAGCTTCGGAGCGAAGAGAATTCCACTGAGACATGAGAATTAGCGGTGATTACCTACTTTGGTCGCCTGGCAAGATTTGCCGTAAGTACAGGCGGAAGTTGTGGTGGCGAGGGCCCCAAGCAGCATCAAGGCGACAACAATTTGCTTTGCACGCTTCATGAAACGTAATTTTAAATGGTACAACGGAGGATAGTGTCTTAACAACGAACCTTCAGAATGTAAAAGTACAACAAAGGAAGGGATCTTGGGAATGGAAGCTTGGAAAATCCTAACAATGCCGGTGGTAACCTCTTTCATCGAAGAACACTTAGAGGAAGATCCGGCTAGTCTTGCTTTGCGCTTTCCGTCGTCGGAATTTCCCATATCGCTGGCATCTACGCAGATCAAATATCTACAAAAGGCCCGTACCAAACTTCCCAGTTTCTACGCACATCGATGTCTTCTGCCAGCAAAAGCATACGAACAGTGTAGCAGTGAAGCGGCTGCTTCTCTCAAGACTTACGCAGGAGCGAGGGCACTAGATCTCACTTGTGGTCTGGGAGTGGACGTACTGAACTGGGCCTCACATTTTGACACTGTCGTTGCTTTGGAGCCAGATACGACACTGCACCCCTTTGTTTCACATAACCTCGAACGCATGGACATACAAAATGTTCGGGTATTGTGTCTTCAGGCGGAGGCTTTCCTGGCTGATTATCAAGGCCCTCCGTTTGACTTGATTTATGCTGACCCAGACCGTCGTGACGGGGATAATCGCAGGCTGTACAGCCTGGAGGATGCTTCTCCCAATCTTTTGACCTTGTGGCCAAAGCTCTCAACCATTGGCACCAGAATCTTAGTAAAGCTGTCTCCGATGCTGGATGTAAAAGAAGCAGCTCGACTACTTCCTCACCCTTCCAGCATCATCGTGCTCTCTGTGGACGGAGAATGCAAAGAAGTGCTTGTGGAAATAATCCCGTCACAAGCCACCCCTACGCCAACACGACAGTTGTGGATGCTTCGCCACGGAAAGGCCACGAAATTGACGCTCCCTGAATTTCCTCCTTCTCCAAGCTCAGCAGCAGAGATAAATCCCCTTTCTGTTCGCTACTTGGCAGAACCAGACGTAGCGGCCTATAAAGCGGATGCTGTGGTAGATTTCTGGGCAGCAGGCCCTTGGCAAAAAGATTGGCTCTGCCCCAGCCCTCGTGGATTTTGGATGACTGCGGGCGATCCCACAGAAGTCTTTCCGGGACGAATCCTTCGTGTGGAGACAGCCATGCGATACAAGCCAAAACTTCTCAAAAAGTGGTTTTCCCAGCAAGGCATTCGCCGACTCGAGATCTCTCGAAGGGATTTTCCACTAAATGTCGCAGAGGTGAGGAAGACCTTATCGCTCGCTGAGGGAGGGCAGCGACAAATGTGGTGCACGCGGATGGAGGGGGAGAAGTGGGTGTTTATTGGAGAACCAGTTGAGCAAGGCCGGGCCGAATGAGTTCCAACTGCAATGCCTCTGGGAGACAAAATTCGCGCCGGGGGAACCTAATGTGTAGCATCGTGCTCACACCAGGCAGCTCTGACTAAAAAAGAAGTTTTCACCTTTCCGAAAATCGGAGGCTTTGCTAGAAAGTGCCTCGGCATTCGGAACAAAAATTGTACACTCGGTCCAATCACCAATTTCATCGAATGGAACGAATCCCCATTTCTATAGATCCGAAGATCCAGAAGGCACGCACGCTTCCCGGCGAATTTTACCGCAGCCCGATCTACTTTGAGCGAAGCCGAGATCTCATTTTTCCAAAAGCCTGGCACTGCATAGGGCTGAACGATGAACTTCAGGAAGGGGGAACCGCTCAACCTTTTGAATTACTTCCGGGCTATCTCTCAGAGCCGCTGCTGCTGACGCGCGACCTTCAAGGTCAGCTTCGCTGTCTCTCCAATGTATGCACCCACCGGGCCAACCTTCTCGTGACTGAGGGTGGGCCTTGTGCAGAAATTCGTTGTCGCTATCATGGTCGCAGATTTTCCCTCGACGGGAAAATGAAGAGCATGCCCGAGTTTTCAGGCGTGGAGGGATTTCCCGGTGATACCGATCACTTGCCCAGCCTTCAGGTAGATACATTTGGCCCGCTGCTATTTACCAACCTAGACCGGGCCGCAAATTTTCGGGAGTGGGTTCGGCCCATGCAGGAGCGGGTCGGTTGGATGAAGCCCGAGCTTTTTGTCCATGCACCAGAGTATGGCGCTAGCTACGAGATCGAAGCGCATTGGGCACTTTATGTGGATAATTATCTGGAAGGGTTCCACATTCCGTTTGTGCACCCCGGACTCAATCAGTTACTGGACTACGGGGATTATCGCTACGAACTTTTCCCGCAAGGGGTGCTGCAAATTGCCATGGCCAAAGAGGGTCAACCTCACTTTGAGCTACCAGCAGGAAGCAAAGAAGCAGGGAGCAAAGTAGGCGCCTACTATTTCTGGTTTTTCCCCAACCTCATGCTCAATTTTTATCCTTGGGGCATGTCCCTCAACATCGTAGAGCCCGCCACGACCTCCCACACGCGTGTGCGATTCGAGACTTTCCTCTGGGAAGGAAAGGAATACGACGACACCCAGCAAGACTTTACCCACATGATCGAGATGGAGGATGAAGCTGTGGTCGAATCGGTACAAAAAGGCGTGAACTCCCGGCTCTATCGTTTTGGTAGATTTTCACCCAACCGCGAGCCGGGCGTCCATCATTTTCACAAGATGCTAGCTGAGGCGCTTCGCTAATCATTTAGCACTTCACATGCACACACAGGCCCAGAAAAACCTCCGTTCTTCTGGGCCTACTTTATTCAAATGGGCGAGGAATCTCTCCTAGCGAATCACTGCGGTCGCTTCTTCTTCCTTTGCCCAGCCCCTTCCGTCTCGACGAATCCACAACAAACGAGCCGATGGTGTGTTGCCTCGACTTTTTTCCGTGAATACTTTCTCTGTATCCAGCCAAGCACCATCCGAGGGTACTGCTTGAAAGATTTTCAGGTCGTCAAACTGTACTTGGGCGTTACCGGTACGAAAAGAAATCGCGTTCCCTCCTGCATGAAGTCCTTCGGGGTCCTGCCATGTCAGCACGGGGTAGTTGTTCATCCAGACCGAGATGGTGTTGGTCGCTGGCTCCGTGAGGACTGTCATTTCATACCAATCCAGGGGTTTGATCTCGACAATCGCCTCGGCATTAATGATCGGCATTTGGTTGGCAGTAGCACGATAGATCTCTACTTTGTCCGGCCCTGAGTCAGAATGGCGAAACCACACCAAATATGAATTTCCCCGGTTGGGACCTGCTGGGCTGCTCGCTAGCAAATGCAGACCAAACCGCTTGTTTTCCCCAGCAGTGAGCAATCGGGTTTTAAAGCGATAGACATACGCTTGATTCGCTATTTGAGTCACTGGAAGATACAGGTTCGAGTTTGATTCCATCGCATTGGTCTGCTGCACAGTTCCAAAGCGTATCTCCCAGCTACCCGTAGCGGCCACCCACCCTGGTCGCAGGCGAGTGAAATCGTCCCACGCGGCACCCTGGCTGCCATTTGCCTGCCATTCTTGCCCGGAAAGTTGGGAAGCAAGATAATAGGATTGCCCTTCACCGCTTGGCCGCCACCTCACCGGACTTTCTAAAACCGATGGTAACGTGGTCACCACCGAGGCGCTGGGGGGAGTTGGCGGCACAACGGGCGGTGGCGTAGGTTGCGGGGTGGGTTGGGGCGTGGTGGGTTGGGGGCCAGGTGGTACTGGCTGTGTCGGGTCCAATGTCTGGCTTTCTGCCTGCCCCACGCGAGACCAATTGATGCGACGGTCCACCACCAATGAGCTGACAAGGAATGGCTTATTGCCGCTTAACGGATCAAGTGACCCTCCCACAGCCACCTCTACGCTCGCCCCCCGGTTTTGATAGACGATCAAATTATCTAACTCTAATTGACATGCGCCCGTTCGCAGGGAAATGCCCTTGCCTGTCTTGATCGGTGAAGGATCTACCCAGGCTCCGCTAAATTGATTGTTCACGTAAACTTCGATCCGACCTTTTCCCGGGTTATATATCGCTTTAAAGTCATATACCTGCCCTGCTTCCAAACTCACTTTCCGGGTAGCCTTCAGGTCAAATTTATTGTCCACCGTTTTATAAATCTCCACTTGATCATCGCCATCGGTGTCGCGAATCCACACGAAGTAGGAAGTTCCTCGTTCCTCTTGTTCTGGATTTGAAGCGAAAAAGTGAAGGCCGTGCCGGCGATTAGCACCTGGTCCACTCATGCGAGCCTGCCAGTGATACACATAGATTCGGTCTTCCGTTTGGCGGAGTTCTGCGTAGAGATTTCCATTGGCTTGGGTAGCATCTGTTTGCACAAGCCGATCTCCTGCGGTGGACCAATTTCCTGTCGAGGCGGTCCATTGACTTTGCAGCGGGCCATTGAAGTCATCAAAAAAGAACCCTGCCTGAGGACGAGAGCGCCATCCCTGCGCTGATTTTTCAGAAAGATTATAGAATCGATTCGCAAATCCCCGTCCGCTTCGATCTTGGTCACTGAATCGGATAGTGGTTTTGCCACGATAGCTTGTTTCTAACTGAGGAAGCGTGCTGGGCGCTGCTGCCGGAAAATCTAGCGCGAGGGTGAATGGCTCGGCATTCGGAATGGTTCCGGTGGTTGGTGGGTTACTCTGCGGCGCGGGAGGTGTGGGTCGAGGATTGCCCGGAAGGGAAGGGCTGGGTGTTGTAGGAGGGGGTGTAACTGGCGCCTGGCCACCCACCACCGTCCAGGAGGCGGCCCATCCCGCAGCATTGGTAGCCGCATCGGACCGAAAGTGCAGCAACATTTCTGAGCCTGTAGATACGACTTGACGTGGCGATTCTGTACCGCTATACTGCCCAATCATTCGGGAGCTGAAGTTGTTTCCGTCATAAATCGTGAGCACATCAAGATCTTTTTCAGTCTCAAATCCCGTGAAATTCAGCTGAATACGTCCGCCCACCGGAGACACTATTCGATACGCAAAGTTTTCATCGTTGGAGTAGCCAGCATCTAGCCCTCCAGAGTCATAGAATCTGCCCTGCGAGCTCCTAACTGTGAAAATCTGAGGACTACTCCCGCGCCCCATCAGGCTAGGCGTGACAAAACTTGCCCCCGCTACCGCAGAACTGTCGTTCCCACACACTGCTTGCACCTGCCATTGGTACACTGCATTTGATTTCAAGCCCGTCACGACCAATTGGGGTTCTTGCACTAAGTATCGAATCGAAGTAGGTTCATTTCGGCGCTTTACCTCTACCACATATCGCTCCGCGTCTCCTTCCCAATTCAGCGTGCCTCCTAGAGCAAAAAGGTTGTTTGCCAATAAATTTGTTGGAGACTCGCAGGCCACTTGCTTGCCAAAAGACTTGTATTTGATCCGCCATCCTTTGTGATTGACTTGGCAGTCAGACCTGAATTCCATATAGACTGCTCCGCTCTGCGCAGTCAATTTGCCTGGCAATACCTTCCCAGTAAATCTTCCGAGGTACCTCCCATTTTCATCCAAACCGTCAAAGATGTCGAGATAATCATAAGGCTTGGCAGATGTGCCTTCCAGATCAAACTCTGCAAACTCTAATTCCAGTTTGGTTGCACCTGCTGGCCGAATAAGATAGGTACGACGATCCTGGTCTGCATAATTTCCCTGTGTGCCTCCGGAATCCGTTAATTCTCCCTTTTTGGCAGTAAATATTGTCGGTTTGGGGCTAGGATTGACCAAACGATAATAGCGGTCCCAGTCCCAGTAGGGTCCGGGGTCAATATGATTGTTTCCACGGAAATGCTGGTGCCCTTTGATTTTGTAGCAATTGTTAGTGAGGGTGAGCACCCCCGAGGTCGGTGGTCCGCCAAAGGTTTGAAGCGGATTGATACTGTATCGGGTACAAATATCGCGAACCAAGGCGGCAGAGCTTTCATACATTTCATTGGTGTACCAAGCGCCGCCGTCGTCAATGAAGCCTTCGTGCTCTATACCGATTGCCTCGGCGTTGTCAGTTTTCACGTGGAAGGCCTTCTCCAGCTCGCATACCATTTGGGTGATTTGTCCATCAGAAGCCCGAATCACATAATGGGTGGAGACCTTCGAGCGAGCATTTCGAAACCACGCAATGGCGCTGGCATAGGAACCTTGGATGGTATGGATGGTCACAAAGTCAACTTTAGCTCCTCCGCGCGAACTATAGTTGTTGCTGTGAGCAGCATTCCAGACGGCCCCAGCAAAGTTGGTTTGGTTGCTGCTCGCTGTGCAGGAGGCATTTCGATTTCCGGGCGCGGAGTAGGCAGCACCTTTGTCGCTGTTGATTTCGCTGGTACTCACTGTGACCCGGGCCGCGCTCAGCACGCGATAATTTTCTGCTCCAAAAATCTGGTCATACTTGAATGATCGAGGGGTGCGCTGGTTGGTCTGGTAATGAGGTGCTTCTATCTCCCGAAGGATCATAAAATATTGCTGATCCAGGGCATATTGACTTTGTGGATCGCTGTCGAGCGGAAGTTCGCTCAGCTCAGACAAAATAGACCGATGAGATTCTACCGATCCAGAAGTCAAGCGTTTGTTTTGCTGGAGGGAAGCATAGGCTTTGGCATAGGCGAGAATGCTCATGCGCGGGCTAGCCATGATCTCTGCTTCGGTGTAGCCGGACAACCCGGCGACATGTTCCAAACTATTCTGAAAGTATCCTTTTCCATCTTTCACCAGCCCCATCACACCATGATATTCGGGTAGCTCTTGACAGCTAGGTGTGGCCTTGAGATGTCGGATGCGGGTATTGGTCCAAGCTACGGACTCCAGCAACCCCGGTGGCAAAGTGGGAAATTGGGCGTACGCTTCTTGGAAATACTCCTCGAAAGGCAGATTTTGACCAGGGAGAAGTGGAAAAATGCCCCCCTGACTGGCAAAGGCTATCAGCAAAAATATCCGTGACAACTGAAATCGAAGCATCATCATGAAAAATGGATTCTTGGGTTCCTAGACAAGATTTTGGAAAAATACCGGGAAAGGATCGGAGAAAAAAACTTCACCCGAATTGGGACGTATAGATGCCCATATATGTGCTACCTGAAATTTTGATACTTTCAGGTAAATTTGAAAATTGCAGCCGCCAATTGAATAACTCCACCCATGCCTCCTAAAATTGACATCAAAAAGCGGACAGAATTTTTCATCCGCGACCTCCATGCCCGAGAAATCATGCGCTTGGGATGGTATCGCCAATTTGGTCTCAAAGAGGAACAACTTCGCACGCTGCGGGAAAGAAAAGCCCATCATACAGCATTTTTGCATAATCTACTCAGAAAACGCGGAATCCGCCCGGCGTGGTATGCTTCGATGTTCTATGTCTCGGGCCACATCTTTGGTTTCTTCTCTGCCTTCTTACCTGCTTCGTGGATGCAAAAAATCGAGAATACCCTCGAATTTTGGATCTTGATGCGATACAAGAAGTACCTTAAGGAAATGACCTTGGATGCGACCCTTCGGTCTATGGTAGAATCTCTTCAGCTAAGTAAGTTGACTCACAATGAGCCAGCACCTGACGCGATCCGATTACTCGGAAATTTCATCCAAGAGCAAGAAAGCGTGATTCGCTGGAGGTAAATTCTTTCACCGGACTTTGCCTTTGCTATCTTGGTGGTATGTTTTCCGAAAGACATCGGTTCTGGATTTATCAAGTGGCTCCTTCCCCTGAATGAGTTGCTTTTTGAAGCACCTCCAGCACTCCGTCCACAATCGCTATCTCAGCTGAGCTTCCCATGTGGGACATTCGCAGGATTTTGTTTTGCCAAGCTCCTTGCCCACCTGCCAGTTCATAACCGCCTTCCATCAACTTTTCGCGCAGCTCATGAAGCTGTGCCTCCGGCCAACTAAACGCGGTGAGCGAATCCGATGGACTGTTACCTACGACCGTTCCACCTATCTTCTGGATCCCATGCTTCATTTGCCTAGAGCATCTATGCACCTCACTCCAAATATGAGGAAGCCCTAGTGCACGAAAATGTTCCAAAGCTGCCTGTACCCCGTAGATTCCTTGGATAGGCGGCGTGAAGGGAAAGGATTTTAAGCGCCCTTGTTCCCAGTAATTGTACCAATTCGCGAAATCTCCTGATCTGGTGCTCCGCAAGCGGGCAACTGCCCGCTCGCTCATCGCCCAAGCGATGATGCCGGCCGGATTCATAAGCGCTTTGTGACTCGCTACCACTGCCGCATCTACTCTCCATGCATCGAAATAAAACGGAACTGCACCTACGGTCGTGATGGCGTCCACTAAGATGCACACTTCAGGAAGGACAGTTCTCAGAAGCGCAATCGTCTCTTCCAGATCAAGCAATGCCCCAGTCGAAGTCTCACAGTGAGTCAATACCACCCCTGTGACACCCTCTCCATTCGTAGCTGCTTCTAATACCTGATCTGGAGAGGGTACTTCCCCCCACGTACAGCGCAAGGTGCTTGCCTCTAATCCCAAAACATCGGCATATTCTGCCCAACGTTCGCTAAATTTTCCATTGTTCACGACCAAGATTTTCTCTCCTGGACGAAACAAGCTGTACATGCCCGCTTCGACTCCGTAAGTCCCACTGCCGATCATGATTCCAGTGGCTCCTTCCGTCTGAAAAAGGTATCGGAGGCCATCTTGCAAACTGTCCATGACGGATGCAAAAGCTGGACCTCGGTGATGAATAATGGGTCCTTGAAGTGCCTTCTGCACAAAGGCAGGAACAGGAACAGGCCCCGGCGCGAGGAAGAGTTTTGTTGTGTTCAATCGTAATTTTGGTTCCAATGTTCGTATCTTCGATCACCACGTAGTAGCACATGGCTTATGAATATTCTTCTCACAGGTGGCTCTGGATTCATTGGGAATCATCTGGTGCCCGCCCTGCTTTCAGCCGGTCATCAAGTGACGATCCTGACCCGAAACTCGCGCAATGACCCCCGAAAGCGAATGGACTACCTCGTCTGGGACGGAAAGTCTATGCCGCTCGGCATCGGTCGATACGATGCGATCATCAACTTGGCTGGTGCAAGTATCGGAAGATTCCGCTGGACGGCTGCCTCCAAAGCCGATATCATGCAAAGCCGTATTGATGCCACTCGGGCTTGTGTCGAATACATCCAACAAAGTCCTACCCCCCCAAGTGTGTTCATTTCCGCTTCTGGAATTGGCTATTACGGCACGAAATATACGGAGGAAATTCACGAGAGATCGCGTCCTGGCACCGACTTCCCTGCTCAAGTGACTATAGCGTGGGAAGCTGAAGCTCAAAAAGCTACCACACGCACCGTGATTCCTCGCCTGGGCGTAGTGCTGGGAGATGGGGGTGCCTTAGATAAAATGATCCCGATCTATCGGTGGTATCTAGGGGGGACACTGGGGGGAGGATCTCAAGGATTTCCTTGGATACATATCGAAGATGTGGTGCAGGTGTTTTTGTTTTTTCTGGAAAACGAATCTATTTCTGGACCAGTCAATGTGGTGGCACCTCAGATTATCACCCAAAAGCGATTCTCAGACGCCTTGGCTGAGATACTGGAGGTGAAAGCTCCCTGGCCCATTCCTAAGTTTCTGCTTCAATTGCTCATGGGAGAAGCTTCGCTCCTGTTGTGGGGAGGCCAAAAGGCCATTCCAAGGGTGTTACAGCGAGAGAAATTTCGATTCCAATTCCCCGACATCAAACCTGCCCTTGCCGATCTCTTTGCAGATTGATGGCAAGTAAAACTCCTCTATCATTCTCCGCTCAGCTTCCTCTTCTTCTATCCATTGTTCATTTACGATCAACTTGCTGCCCTATGAAGTACCTGCTTCATCTACTTGCTCTATTGCTACTCTTCAGTAGCTGGCTTGGTCAAGAAGTCAAGGGACAATCTCTGCCTGCATTCACTGGGGCGGCAGAATCGATGATGCGCCAAGCAGAAATGAAGCACGCGTCTGTGGGCATTTGCGTGCGGGATTTACAAACGGGACAGATCCTTTATGCATATGATTCGGATCGAACCCTTGTGACTGCCTCCACCATGAAAGCGATCACAACGGCAAGTGCTCTTTCGATTTTAGGTCCTGACTTTCGATTTGAAACCCTCCTCGCACTTGATGGGCAGGTGAAGGACGGAATCCTGTATGGCGATCTTGTCATCGTAGGCAAAGGCGATCCCACCCTTGGAAGTGATCGGATCCGCAAGACCGACGCTTGGGAAACCCTGCTGTATGATTGGGCACTCCTTATCAAAGCCTCTGGTGTGAAAGAAATCAAGGGTGCCGTGATCGGGGATGATTCATACATGAGTTCGCAATTGACGCCGGGAAATTGGGGTTGGGAAGACATCGGCAACTACTATGGTGCTGGTGC
>DAITMB010000075.1:0-10474 GCA_036835375.1 Bacteroidota bacterium | reverse complement strand
CTTTTTTCCATCAAAGGAGCCATGCCTGATCCCGCGCTATTTTGTGCCCAGCAGTTAAGCGAATCACTCAAGACCTGCGGCATTGAGGTCGGGGAAGCTGCTAGCACTGCTCGACTTCGCAGACTAGCTGGCAAGCCGTTGCCTCGCCAAGGGTCCGTGGTTCACACCCATTTCTCCGCGCCTCTGTCTGAAATCGCAAAAATGACGAATTACTTCAGTGTGAATCTGTACGCAGAAGCCCTTGCCCGGCGCATCGCAGTGGCCAGAGGAAGAGAAGGAATCAGTGACCAAGGGGCTAACGCCATGAAGGATCATTGGACGGCACAGGGGGTGAACACACGCGGGATGAGACTTCAAGACGGAAGCGGTCTTTCACCGAACAATGCCCTCACGACCAAGCAAGTTGTTGATATTCTCTATCTCGCTGGAAAAGGACCCATCGCTGCAAGCTTTCTGGAAAGCCTGCCTGTCGCTGGAGAGAGCGGTGCATTAAAGTCACGAATGACGAACACCAGCGCAAAGGGTCGCGTGAGGGCCAAAAGTGGCTATATTGATGGTGTGAGAGGCTATGTCGGATACGCAGACTTGCCAGATGGCCGCAGGGTAGCATTTGCCTTTTTAGCCAATCATTTTGAAGGGAGTGCCAGTGACATGCAAGCTCGGTGGGAAACCCTGATGGTGAAACTGGCTGAGGGGAGATAATGACGACAGGGGCCAGCATTCCCTCTCTGGCTACAATTATGCGGCTTCATTCATACAAAAAGCTCAACGTGAGCTGGATCTCGGGATGAATGCTTTGTGTGACTGGGCAATACAAAGCAGCCCCTTCCACAATCTTTTTTCCTTTTGGGCTAAGTTGATGGCCCACCATGCGCAGCTCTATTTCAAGAGCTGACACACGCCGAGGATTACTTGCCATTACTTTTGTGACTTCTCCCGATAGCTCCCCAAAATCTAATTCGTGGGTTCGGGCAGCAATACCCATCGTGGTGATCATGCAAGTCAGAGCTGCCACGGCCAGAAGGTCCGTGGGCGAGAAAGCTTCTCCCTTTCCTTGATTGTCAACGGGTGCGTCAGTCGAAAAACTACTTCCCGATCGAATGTGAATGGCTTGCGTCCGAAGGTCTCCTTGATATGTTACACTGGCTGTCTTCATGCTCTTAATGAGTAAGCATCTAAGATAGCTTTACAAAGCGGACCAATCAATTGCTGAGGCAAGGAACCTGTAGGGTAAATGGCGGAATTTCTACCCAAAACCGTTCTTGTAATATTCGTCGCTCCATGAGATACCTACCCTTCATCTTGCCGATGGGGGAAGGAAAGTGGCAGCCACTTTTATAGCTGTGGGATTGCCCGGGGGTCAATATTGGTTGTTTTCCCACGACGCCCTCCCCTTCAACCTTCCGGGTCTGGGCCAAGCCATCAATGATGGTCCATTCTCGGCGCAATAGTTGCACCTCATGGTCGGATTCGTTGACGATTTCGATCTGATACAGGAACACATAGTAGTTGTGTAACGGCGAGGACTCGTCCTCCACATAAGCTGTCCGTACATCGACACGTATCCCGTCAGTGATTTTTGAGCTGAGGTAAGAGGACATGGGGTAAGCACTTATCGAGGTATATGTTCAGAGCAAAAGGGCAGACCTATCTTCGAATTTAACGAACAGTCATTCAAGATCCTCCCACTGATTTAACGAGAAGTTAATCTATGGATTTTTTTTGCTTACACAAAAGAATCTTCCTGTAGAGAGACGAAGCAGAAGCTATTTTTTCTGCTCTTTTGCGAAAAAATCAAGTAATGCGCGGCTAATGACCAATTATATCTACTCGTAGTGGAATTGATCGGCTTGGCCCAGCTGAAATCATTAAGATATGGAGACGATGCTGGGCTTGCGTCCATGATGGCGGTTTCATGGATCTCGCGTCGCCACTCAGACACTGAGAGCACTAAGGTGTAAAAGCCGGAACAAGAGTTTTTCAACGTCAGTATTGTTGTGTTCGCAGCATGACCAAAGTGCATGCGATCACAGGTTCGATTCCGGCTTCGCGGAGCCTCTGTATGAATGCCGGGTTTTCTGTTCCGGGATTGAAAATCACCCTTCGAGGTTTGAGTTTCAGCAGCCAGTCTTCCAGCGGAGCCTGCCTCGGTACTCCAAGGTAGAGCGTTACGGTATCGATTGGTTGAGTAGGGTCAAGTTCTTCAACACTGGTCTGGATAGGAATCCCCTCAACCATTCCAGGAGACGAACCTAATGCAACGACTGGATGGCCGTAATCACGAAGCATGTGAATCGCAATATTGGCATAGCGCGAGGGATTCGTCGAAGCGCCGAGAACCAGTGTGGATGCGAGAGCAGGTGATACGGAAGGCTGATTCATAATGATAATTTTTTATCAAAAAACTCGCAGGCCGGATAACGATCACGACCTGCGAGATATCAATAGTTTAGGTGCGCCGAGCGCGCTAGCCGAAGCTTATGCTAGAAAGATTACTCCTGATCTTCGGATCCATCAGTTGTACCAGGCGTAAGCACTGGTCCCTTGCGACTTTCGACGGTGATGGTCTCTGTCGCTTTGTCAAAATCGACAAATAGGATGTCCCCAACTTCTGTTTCTCCCCCTAGTATCACATCCGCAATCGGATCTTCGAGGTATTTCTGCAGTGCTCTCTGGAGTGGCCTTGCGCCAAACTGCTTGTCGAAGCCCTTTTCTGCAATGAACTCCTTGGCTACTTGCGACAGCTCAATCAGATATCCTTTGTCCTCAATTCGGGCAAATACGCTCTTGAGGTTCAAGTCGATGATCTGCATGATGTGCTCCTTCTCCAACTCGTTGAAGATGATCACTTCGTCGATGCGGTTGAGGAACTCTGGACGAAACACTTTTTTCATTGCGCCCTCAATGGTGGAGCGCATCATGTCTTCAGACTGTCCTTCGCGCGACTTAGTCGAAAAGCCTACGCCCGTACCAAAAGTTTTCAACTCTCTCACCCCGACATTGGAAGTCATGATGATCACGGTGTTCTTGAAGTCGATGCGACGGCCCAGACCATCTGTTAGGATTCCATCATCCAGCACCTGCAAGAGAATGTTGAAGATATCGGGGTGAGCTTTTTCGATCTCATCCAGCAACACGACGGAGTAAGGCTTTCTGCGAATCTTCTCGGTAAGCTGTCCTCCTTCTTCATAGCCAACATATCCCGGAGGGGCTCCGATCAAGCGAGAGACAGTGAATTTCTCCATGTACTCGCTCATATCCAGCCGGATCAATGCCTCGTCGGAGTCAAACATGTTTCTCCCGAGGGCCTTAGCCAGTTCCGTTTTACCTACTCCCGTTTGTCCAAGGAAAATAAAGGACCCAATGGGCTTTTGGGGATCTTTGAGACCTAAGCGAGAGCGCTTGATCGCCTTGACGAGCTTATCGATCGCCGCATCTTGCCCGATGATCTGTGTCTTGAGTTGCTCGCCCATGAGTTTTAGCTTGGCGACTTCTCCAGCAGCGACTTTGGTCACCGGCACGCCAGTGATCATCGATACAACAGAGGCGACATCATCCTCGGAAACTGTGTATCGGCGATTCTTGGTCTCTTCTTCCCATTCGACTTTAGCTTGGTCCAGATCTTCGAGCAGGCGCTTTTCCTGGTCGCGAAGCTCTGCTGCCTCTTCGTACTTCTGACTCTTGACCACCTTGTTTTTCAACTCCTTCACTTCCTCAATTTTGGCTTCGAGGTCGAGGATACTTTGTGGGACGTGGATGTTGGTGATGTGAACGCGGGATCCCGCTTCGTCCAACACGTCGATTGCCTTGTCTGGGAAATATCTGTCGGAGATATAGCGGTCACTCAATTTCACACAAGCTTCGATGGCTTCGTCGGTGTAATTGACGTTGTGGTGATCCTCGTACTTCGCTTTGATATTGTGCAGAATGATCATCGTCTCGTCAGGCGAAGTAGGCTCGACCATGACCTTTTGGAATCGACGTTCCAATGCTCCGTCCTTTTCGATGTACTGACGATATTCATCCAGCGTCGTTGCACCGATGCACTGGATCTCACCCCTTGCGAGGGCTGGCTTGAAGATGTTAGAAGCGTCAAGCGAACCTGATGCGCCGCCAGCACCCACAATGGTATGCAATTCATCGATGAATAGGATGACATCGGGGGACTTCTCCAATTCAGCCATGACAGCCTTCATTCGTTCTTCAAACTGGCCGCGGTATTTTGTCCCAGCCACCAGAGATGCGATGTCGAGCGTGACAACACGTTTGTTGTAGAGTACCCGACTCACTTTCCGCTGAATGATTCTTAGGGCAAGACCTTCGGCAATGGCGGTCTTTCCGACACCAGGTTCGCCGATGAGGACGGGATTATTCTTTTTGCGACGAGACAGCACTTGTGCCACACGTTCAATTTCCTTCTCGCGCCCCACGATCGGGTCCAGCTTATTATCCTCGGCAGCTTTGGTCAGATCTCGGCCAAAATTGTCGAGCACAGGTGTTTTGCTTTTCGTGGTCCGGCGTTGCCGTTCTCCGGGATTGCTCATATCTGAAGGGTCTGAAGATTCTATTGGTCCTGACATACGTGGGGTTGAAGTGCTTCCCTCCTCTTTTTGTTCCAGCTCTGCCCTGACGATATCGTAAGTCACGCCGAACCGGGAAAGAATTTGGGCGGCAACGTTATTTTCTTCGCGGAGAATGGACAAGGCTAAATGCTCGGTGCCAATCACACTACTTTTGAGAAGCTTGGCTTCCAAGCGAGTGATTTTGAGCACTTTTTCCGCTTGGCGGGTGAGGGGAAGGTTGGTTAGGTTAATCGTCGTAACGGTTCCCTTTACAGCATTCTCAATCGACTTCTTTAGTTGAGAGAGATCGACGCTTAGATTGACCAAGATTTTGATGGCCAGCCCCTCTCCTTCTCGGATCAATCCAAGCAGCAGATGTTCCGGGCCAATGTAATCATGGCCCAGGCGGATCGCTTCTTCCCTGCTGTAGGAAATGACGTCTTTGACTCGGTCTGAAAAATTGGATTCCATATAGTTTTCCTCCAAGGTCTTAGCGGCTTGAGGGTGATTATTCCCTGCTGAGATTGTGCCAAAGGAAATTATATGACACAGTGTCAGTCAAACTCCCTACCTAACGGATGAAATCGGAATCAGTTTTCTGTCCTCAAATCATGCCGTCATAAAAATATAAATTGCTGCCCCAATAGCAACAAGTACCAAATTAGCCAGTGACAGCGGCAGGAGGCGTTTCCAACCGAGATCCATCAATTGATTGTACTTAAATCTAGGCAAAGTCCATCGGATCCACATGAACGTGAAAGCAATTGCGAATGTTTTCGTGATAAACCAACCCAATCCCCACAGGATCTGCGCTGTACTCCCCCAAGATTCGACCCCTAAAGCTCCTTCAAATGGCCCAAGATATCCACCCAAAAATACCGTCGTGATGATGGCAGGTGGGATGACCAAGTGCAAAAATTCTACGACCATGAACATCCCAAACTTGAGCGAACTAAATTCTGTATGAAAGCCGCCCACCAGCTCCTGCTCAGCTTCGATCAAATCGAAGGGGGTACGAGCAGACTCCGCCAGGACACAAATATAGAAAATGATGAAGCCAAGCGGATTAATCAGGAAGTTCCAAGCACCGCGCTGTGCCTCCACGATAGAGGTCACACTGAGGAAATCCTCCCCGGCAGGCATGCGAGCATTGGTCAAAATGATGACACTGACAACTGCCAACCCCAATGGCAATTCATAGCTAATCATTTGTGCTGAAGCCCTCAAGCCCCCAAGAAGGGAATACTTTCCGTTGGAGGCCCATCCTGCGAGGGTGATTCCATATACAGAGACAGAGGTTACTCCCAGCAGGTAAAGCATGCCAATATTGATGTCAGCAATTACCAAAAAGTCATCTCCGAATTTTGCAAACGGAATGACGCCGAACATCACAAGCGCTGTGGCCACGGAAATGATAGGCGATACAAAGTGAAGGAATTTATCCGCTTTGGCAGGGGTAACGTCTTCCTTAAGAATCAACTTGAGTACATCAGCCAACGGCTGTAACAGCCCGAAAGGACCGACCCGATTCGGCCCTACGCGCTGCTGAAAGGCAGCTGCAACACGCCTCTCGGCATAAGATCCATAGGCCGCAAAGGTGATCAGAATCAACATGACCGGCAAGATCAGGAGAAGTTGACTTATTAAATCCATAAAAGGACGTTGTGAGGTAGAATTGGAAGGAGTTCTTCAAAATTAACAATTAAGCAGCAAGGCACAAGGTTCGCCGAGGGACTATTCTCTGGAAGGCAGTAATCAAGGGCCATTTTGTCGCAATTGAAAGGCTTCTTTCTCGAAATTCGTGAAGGACCGTAGCCGTTCATCAAAGTCCCACGATCCGAAATCCTACCATAGGATGAATCATTTGGCTACCACATACCAACCGGCCGTTGTAAAAAAATCGCGTACCCAGGGCAGATCAGCCATCCACTTGGCCTGCTCTCTGGGTTTCCAGCCAAACTTAAACTTGTAAATCGGATTGATCAGAAAAAGCTTTCTCGACAATACCCGCAAATCTGAGTCTCGAATGATCTGCTCAAACCTTCCGAGCGAGATCCGGGTGGATCGGACATTCATCAGTTCATCTACCACCCACTTTGGCTCTCTGGCTAGTTGCAGCACGCCCTTATAGATGAACTTGGGCAGAAGATGATACCACGGAATCGCTCCCATGAATTTGTTGCGGCAAATCTGTTGATGCCCACCAAAAGGCATTCTCCAGGGCGGAAATCCAAAAAAGATGGCTCCCTTAGGCGAGAGAAGTTGAAGCATGTAGCGAATAAACTGCGCTTGGTTGGGAATGTGCTCAATGGTGTCTTTCAGGATAATGAGGTCAAAGGATCCCCGATAAGCCTCCAAAAAAGATTCTTCATACACATTTTGATAAAGAAACTTCGCCTGACCTGAGGCAACAGCCTCTGCATTGAGCCGCAAAGCATTCCCAATTCGGTACTCGTCAAGATCGACTCCCACCACCTGCATCCCAAGTTCTTGAAAAGGAATGAGGACCCCGCCTTCACCACAGCCTATCTCCAGCACGCGTGTACTTGCCGAAACATCAACTGATTCACTAATGAATGGCAATACATATTCGCGGGCATTTACCACCTGCTGTTCGTGGCGGACTTCAATCGAAAGGTGTTGGGCTAGCGCCATGCAGGTATCAATTTTTGAACAACAAGAACCCTTGAGAAAAATATGGGCGAAACTTACCAAATTCTCCGCGAAGGGTGCGCCTCGTATGGATGAATAAATGAAAAATGCCCGACTGGCTTATCGTGCAGTCAGGCATTACAATCGTTCAGAGAAGTTGTATATCTATCGGCGGATCTTGATTCCCGCGTGGATAAAATCCAACTTATACAAAGGCCCGTTACTGGGAAATCTTCTGATAAAATCCTGATGGTCAGCTCTCCATGCTAAAAACTCAGGCAATTTTTGGGTCGAGCTACGATCGCGGTATAGTTGCTTGGCGCTGTCAGGATTGACAACCATCCATCGTAAGTTCCGGTGAAGAGACAGCATAGCTTCAGGATTTCGGGACTTCCACAGAAAATCGTTGTACACGGAAGCGGCCAGTTCCGAATTTTCCATCATCCAAGTGAAGTTGCTAAACAGCCCTCTGACGAGTTCTGGATTAGACTTCAGATACGTCGCATCGGCTTGATTCAACAACGGATATTGGCGTACCAGCTCTTGGTAGTCGCTGCGATCGCGCTGAAATCGAAAGTTCATCTCTGCATCTTTTACCTCTTGAATTTCGCTGAAACTGAGGAGACCATCCTGATTGCGATCGGTCCATTCGTAGCGACGCTTTTCAAGAAAGTAACTAAACTCCTCCGAAAAGACAGCCATTTCAGCCAAGTCTAGCCGTGCATCGTCATTTCGATCGGCCATCATAAAGCGCTCTTCTTGAAACCAAAGACTCGCTGCCTGGTCCAAAGGGAGGGGCTGAGCCGATAAAGAAAAAAACATAGAAAGGAACAGAGCGGAAAGTAAAATTCGAGAAAAGGCAAAATTCATGGCGAATGTTAGGTGTTTGGGTTTGTGGGTACGCTTACCTCGACAAATCTGTTGCCATGCAGTTTTAGGTCATAGCAAAACTAGCGGAAATGGGCAAATTTTGCGCCCGAATGGCGTCTTGTGTAAGGATGTTCTGTAGAATGTTCCTCCGTCCTAGCTCGTCAAATCAGCCAACTTCCTCTCTTTCACGGGCTCACATTTCTTGATGGTCGCGGGAGGCAGATCGCGACCAGTCGACACAATGCTAAGATTTCGAATGGAATTGAATTTTATACAAATATGAAATTAGATATTCTTGTTGCGAGAAATAAACAAACAAAATATTTTTCTAAAAATGGATTTATCTTTTTCTTTTACCAAGCTCCGCACTTGTATTCGGTTCGCGGGAGCTTTCGCTCTTTTTGCTATGTCCATGAGTCTCTCTGTTGCCCAAGGGGAAGTTTCTGTGATGTTCAACCCGCCTGATGGCTGGGAGTCTGGCGATCCGATCCAAATGATCATCCATTACGGTACACCAGAGGCTCCGATTGAACTGATTTCGGAAGTGACATTTGAAATTGAACTCCCCGATGGAATGTTGGTCACCGACGCAAGCCAAGCACAGCTCGACTTGGATAGGTCATGGTTTCAAGGGAATGGATATTGGGACGGAGAAGTGGACGTGCGCCGAAATGGGAAGCTGGTTGTCGTTTCACTCGTCAGGAGCACGGATGATCCCATCGGTGGTCACGGCGAAATCGCTCGGGTGATCGAAATGACTTACGAAATCGATGAATTGTCGATGAAAAATGCTCCTCAAGCACAGGCTACTGTATCGCGACTTCACCTAATGCCTGTGTGGGTGATGGCTATCGATCCCATTCACTCCGTGATTCATGTGCCCGACGCATCAGAAGAGACCATGCTGGAGTTACTCGATTTACAGGGTCGCACGATTGCCCGTGGTCCTGCCAAGGTAGGGATTTCTGCTGCGCGGTACCCAAGACAAGTGATGATGGTAAGGCTGTCACAAGGCAACCAAATACTCGACCAAAAACTGACCATCATCGGTGCTCAACCCTGATCCACCATCTCCACATAAATCCGCTGTCCTTTTCGGAGAAAAGATTGTATTAATTTTCATCATTCTCAAAAGACGTCTCCCTCATTCGCTTCAAGGAGTTTGCGCCCACACAGCAAATCGCTGTTCGTCAGGCATGATTCACTTGAATGGATGCTGGGGAGATGTTTTTTTTGTTTGATCAATGCTTCCATTTCTCCAGGAGCTTTTCGGCAACCCAGCCCCCCTTGTCTAAGCCAGGAGACTCTTCCACAAGAGACGCCAATCTTTGAAATTCTTCGCTTGTGTCAGCTAGAAAAAGTCTGCGATACAGCTGAAATCTGCTGAGATAAGTTTTTTTCTGCGACTGCGAAAGCTCTGATCTTTGGCGGGTGTATCGAATGAGCCGATTGATTTGTGTATCAAACCATTCTTTGTCCTGATTCCCCAAATCATAATGCGCCTGAAGCAGTACAGACCTTGCATCTATTTCGTCTTGCGCCTTGGAAAATGTGGACTGATTGGCTAATCGAATGGTCGTTATATAATCACCTTCGGCAAAGGCGATATATAAGGCATGGAGTGCCAAAATCTCTTCTCTCACTGTGGGGGGCAAGAACTGCTGACATGCTTCCACAAACCGCTGCGCCCGAGGAATGTCCTTGACCCTAAGGCAAAGGGCGAGGATATTTTTGAAGTGAGCTGGCAAAATAAGCCCTTCATTCAGAAGGAGCCCTCGCCGGATCCCCCACATATACAGATCTAACAACAAGTGAATGAATTGCGCTTCTTCGCGTTTCCGCACGGTGTCAATCAGGCGATTCAGCAAAAACCCAAAAAGCAACTTCCTCTCCATGTTGGGAAGCAGCAAGTCGTAGCGATATAAATAGCGAAGCAGTGATTCGATCGATCGTCGGTCATGACCTCCCGTCGAATTGGCCATCGCTCTCTCCTCAGGCTTGGATAGCCGTAGAATCCTGAGGTACAGCGAGATCAAGGGCAATTTTTGAAAAAACGGATGTGTCGTTGCGAGATCGATGACTTGCTTCTCAGCCGCAATGTCAAGCATCTCCCTTCCCGGTATTGGAAGATTGGCCATGTTGATCAAAAGCAGCAATTGTTGAAAGATATTCCAAGCGTCTAACGCGTATTTGATACGCTGAAAAGAATCAGTGATTCCCCTTTCCAGAACTTCGTCTTCGGGACCAAAAGACCCGCTTTTCATTCTGTGACGCAATCTATACTCCCGGTTGAGCACCTCCAGCTCGTAGCGGTGCCTGGCAAATTCAGCGGCGGAATCTGAAAAGCGGTAGGTGTCTTTGTGAGATTTGCGCCACGCTTGCCCAAAGAG
>DAITMB010000074.1:16490-25267 GCA_036835375.1 Bacteroidota bacterium | reverse complement strand
GGCAGAGGTCGCTCGTGAAACAGGCCTATCCGAGGAGGAACTCAATCGGCTTAGCGACTGGTAATGCCCCAAGCGTAAGATCTGCTCGTCCAGAGGGAGTCGTGACGCATGCGGGAGGGATTCTACTAGATGGGTTTACTGCGGGGACGGCAGGGGCAATGGCTCGCTCGCTTGTCAACTTGGGCGGCTTTGGGTCAACCTACTTGCTTAGTTCTAGAGCTTCTAGTCAGATGATGAGAACTGGCCCGGCTGAATAGACCGTGATGAAAGGGGTTGAGATCGTGGCTCAGCCTAGCGATTTTTTTTCATCATTCATACGAGTGCAGTGATAGGTGGAAGACTTCATCTGAAGCTCGACACAAACTTCTATTTTGGTGTTGTTGGATTAAATTCGTTTCCTGTCAATCTATTTTTCGTCTCATATCTATGGACTCGCAATGCGCTCTTTTTGCAGACATATTGCCTCGGTTCATCGCAAGAAATTCGGCAATCTGTATTGGGATTGTCGTCAAAGAAGTAATCAATATTAATTGTGGTTTTTGGATTTATTTTGACGGCAGTAATATTCTACGGTCTGACAAATCAATTCAATCGAGTTGCGATACCAACAGAATACGAAGTGCTCATTGGGAAGTAGCAACGACGAACGCTAGTGATGACTTAATTTACTGGTCCCCGATCGCTCATATATTCTGATTCGAAACGCTCATTGACATGCTGATCGTGTCACACGTCTTTTATCGTCCTGAGTCATCCTCGTAGAAATATGTTGTCATGCTGATGTAGTTCCTCAAGAATAAGCAAAATTGACCAGTTATATCAGGGTCTGAGATAATACGAAATGGAAGACTATTTCCGGTGGGATAAGAATACTTGGCTATCTTTGGCGCAGGCAAAGAGTTGCTTCGAACAATCCCATGTTTCTCCACTGCGAACGTAGCGATCGATTGAACTTATAGAGTTACACAAGATGCAGAAAATGAAAGCCGCCGTGCGCAGAATTTACGGTACGCCCCAGGTGATTACTGTCGAAGAGGTTGAAAAACCAATTCCTGGGGATGACGACGTATCCATCAGGGTGTATGCAACGACAGTTAACCGAACTGATTGTGCAAATCTCACAGCAAAACCCTTTATTATGCGCTTTGTATTGGGGCTTTTTAAGCCGAACAAAGCAATATTGGGGACTGACTTTGCTGGCAAAATAGAAGCCGTTGGGAAGAATGTAAAGTCTTTTCACGTAAATGATCGTGTATTTGGGTTCAACGATACGGGGTTAGAATCGCAAGCTGAGTATCTGGTGATGAAACCAGACGGAAAAGTATTGACGATACCTGACAACATAGATTTCAAACAAGCGGCAGCCAGTTTAGAAGGCGCACATTATGCCTACTCTATCAACCGAAAAGTTGATATCAAAGCCGGACAAAGCATATTGATCAACGGTGCTACCGGGGCTATCGGATCAGCGCTCTTGCAATTTGTGAGACAATATGAGGTTGAAATCACTGCGACCTGCGACACTAAAAACATTGACTTGATACGAACTCTGGGTGCTGACAAAATTATTGATTATACAAAAGAAGATTTTACAAAAAGTGAAAAAGAATATGACTACATATTTGATGCAGTAGGCAAAAGCACTTTTGGTGCTTGCAAGCACTTACTCAAACAACAAGGCATTTATATTTCTTCTGAGTTAGGACCTTACGCTCAGAATGTGTTTTTTTCTCTTTCTTCCTCCTTTGGTAAAAACAAGAAAGTTATCTTCCCCATACCAGATCCTGTTGAAAAGAACATACCAGTCATTTGCGAATTGTTGGACAAAAGGAAGTTTGTGCCAGTGATTGATCGCGAGTATCCTTTAGAAGACATATCTCATGCATACGAATATGTGATTTCTGGCAAAAAAACCGGGAATGTGGTCATTTGTATATGAATGGGGAACTGATAACGGCACTACGAAACCTAGAGGGCCTTGCCCGAGGCGCGTTCTGCGACCACAGAGGCGGTACGTTCTCCACAGTATCAGCTTGTTTTGTGGTAGAAGGTGTGAATCATTCAATCCCTATGGTACTTTTAACCAGTCTGGGGAGAGGACAAACCCACTGATCATTTTCAAACAATATTTGTGTGACGGAATTCGTAATTTCCCATAATCTTAATTGTGCCTCGTTATTGACTATAACCCAAACCCCATTTTTATGAGAAAGGCAAAATTTCTATTCCTTCTGCTGTTCATCGGAGCTCTTGTTGTCGGATGTGAGGTAAAAAATCAACCAAGTGCTTCAGCATCAACAGCTTCGGCTACGATTGATTACGATAAAGAGAAAGAGGCAATACTGAAAGTATTGGAAGGTGAATCCGCTGCCTTCTGGAACAAGGATTTTGAAGGCTACGCGTCGCATTGGTTGCAGGAAGATTATATCAGGACTTTGGGTTGGTGGAAACTGGGTGGTGTGACGGTGGTGAAAGGCTGGGATGAAAGGAGCAACAGAACGAAAAGCCACATGGAAGCAAGTCCAGATCCAAATGCCACGGCCACGCAGGTGAGAAGAGAAGACATTAATCTGAGAATTTATCCGGAGGTAGCGTGGATGACGTTTGATCAGTATGGCGATGACACGGGCGACACGTTGATGGACATGGCGGGCTTGAGCAGGGAGACTCGCATCTTTGAAAAGCACGATGGCGAATGGAAAATTGTGTATGTGGGTTGGTTATTGGAAGAGCCTAGCCACCCTAACGAATAAAGGCTACCACGAATTGACGCTCACACTATCGAAAATTGCAAGTGAAACTATCTGAAGCACAAAAAGGATCGCATGCCATCATACCTATTTTGTGCAATTCGCTCAAAAGATCGCTCCCGACACGGAATGGCACTTCTGAGTAGATCAATTCCCACACAAAAAAATCCCGCAAGTCACTGATGACCTGCGGGATTTAGCTTTAGACAGGAAAGAGCTCTCGCTTGTATAGGCTGGCAGCCAAAGCTTTTGGCTGGAATCAGACGTATGGCTCTCCTTCGTCTGCTTTCACATCGCTGACGATCTGTTTGATGAATTGCTCTTCCTCCTTTTTGCAGATCAGCAAAGCATCTTCGGTGTCCACCACAATGTAGCCTTCCAGCCCCTGAAGCACGATGAGCTTGTCGGGATTGGTAGTCTTGATCATGTTGCCAAAAGACTCATAGACTTTGGCTTTGCCATGAACAGCATTGTCGTGGAAGTCGCACTCGGTGTTGTCGTGAACACTGCCCCAGGTCCCGAGGTCGCTCCAGCCAAAATCTGCTGGAATCACGAACACGTTTTCCGCTTTTTCCATGATGCCATAGTCGATCGATATATTTTTGCAAACGGCATAGGCATCACCGATTGCTTGATCCTCCTGCGCAGAATAGTAGCTGCCGGAGATTGACTCGAACAGCTCGGTCATGTCCGGCAAAAACTGCCCAAATGCTTGTGTGATGGTCTCGGATGAAAAGAGGAAAATGCCTCCGTTCCACACAAAATCACCGCTGGCGAGAAAAGATTCTGCGAGTTCGCGATTGGGCTTCTCGGTGAAGGTTTTCACTTTATAGAACCCGCGCTGGAGATCATCCTCGAGAAATTGAATATAGCCATAGCCTGTGTCAGGTCGAGTGGGCGTGATGCCCAGAGTCATGATAATCGCCTGACTGGCACAGGCTTCCATGCCTAAGAGAATCTTTTCTCGGAACACCTCTTTTTTGGCAATAAGGTGATCCGAAGGTGCGACTACGAATACCGCTTTAGGGTCACGGGTACGAATTTTGAAGCAGGCATAGGCGACACAAGGAGCCGTATTTCGGCCTACTGGTTCCAGCAAGATTTGGTCACGAGTCAGAGTAGGGAGTTGCTGCTGCACGAGATCCAAGTAGCGATCATTGGTCACGATATAGATGTTTTCAGCTGGGACCATGGCGGCAAAGCGCTCAAAGGTCTCCTGGATCAAGGTCTGGCCTCGGCCCAGAATATCGTGAAACTGCTTGGGAAACCGGGAGCGGCTCATCGGCCAAAAGCGGCTACCGATGCCGCCGGCCATGATGATCACGTAGTGATGCGGGTTATGCATGAAGTCGATGGTGAGTATCCATGAAAAAAAGGGGAGGGGGGAGGGAAGAACGGTGGCCAATATGGCAGATCATCGTAGCGAAAAAAACTTGCCGCAAAGGTAGCAAGTAGATTCAGTGACTGCTACCACGGCACTCCGAACGGCAGAAATACGCTGTGAAACGGAGACTATTCGGTGAATATCGGAAGAAATCCTGCCTATTGAAATGCAAGATTTCCTTGTTGCACCGCTCTCGCCGGGTACTTGCTTCCATCTATCAGTATGAGTACTCCAAAAAGGATGTCAATCTATCTTAAATCTGACCTCCTTCCTGCGACTTCTCTCATACATCTTTCGCCACGGGGACACGAGAAAATGGGATCCATGCGTGAAAAAGGCCGAAAAGGACAATTCATGCCCCAATGTGTAAAAGTAAAATGACAAATAATATTACGACCCGAACCCTGTACCGAAAGACAGCCTAGACTGCCAACTTACATGAGAGGATAAAATGACCTGCGATACAGATATTTTAGCGGAAGTATTATACGCTTATTGGATCACTCCCCCAGGGTTTTCTATTCTTTCTTAGGTTTCACCACCACAGTAGTGATTATGAGTCGACTTCGACGAATTTTCTCCCGCGCTTGCGCCCCCCACACCTGGCTTTTGATGGCTGTGGGCATCCTTTTCCCGTTGATTGGCCATGCCCAGGTCAACGCTAATTTTGTCGGAAACCAGACCTCCGGCTGTAGTCCCCTAACCGTGAGATTCTCCAATCTCTCCACAGGGCCATACAATGTCGTGTTTTGGAATCTCGGCAATGGAAACACTTCCACCCTGGCCAACCCTGCCGCCACCTATGTCAATCCGGGGACTTATTCTGTCACCCTCACGGTCACCGATACATCCTCGGGGAGCAATTCTACGCTCACTCGTACGGCCTATATCACCGTCTTTCAGGATCCAGTGCCAGCATTCACCATTGACAGCGCCGCTGGTTGTAGTCCTTTCACAGTCCAATTTACCGATGCCTCCACCTCTCCCGATGGCAATGTCGTTGGCTGGTCGTGGGACTTTGGCGACGGGACAGTGAGCGCGGATCCCAACCCCGCCCACTCCTATCAATCTGCCGGGACCTATGATGTGACCCTCGTGGTGGAGGATGACAACGGCTGCCGGGCCACCCTCATTCGAAACGACCTCGTAACGGTGACCTCTCCTGCGGTGGTGGACTTCACTGCCAATGCACCCAATGGCTGTGCTGCTCCCCACACGGTCACTTTCACCCGAAATGTTAGCCCTGCAGGCGCATATACATATCTCTGGGATTTTGGCGACGGCACTACCTCCGCTGCCACTAATCCCACCAAAGTCTATAATACGACAGGAACCTTTACTGTCAGCCTCACCATCACCGATCCGACGGGCTGTCAAGCCTCCGAATCGAAAAGTGATTTCATCTTTGTAAATCAGCCACTGGCTGATTTTATCGTCGTCAACCCTACCACCTGTACCGGGCAAAATGTGCAGTTTCTCAACCAGTCAGTGGGAGCGAGCAGCTATCTGTGGAATTTTGGCGACGGAAATACGTCCACCGCTGCGAATCCTACCCATACCTATGCGGTGCCAGGGACTTATAATGTCGTGCTTCAGGCCATCAATCCGGCGGGGTGCTCAGACACAGAGTTGCGCGTCGGTGCTGTCACAGTCAATGTCTCGCCTGCCGCGGCATTTATGGCGCCCGATCCGGTGGGATGCGAAAGCCCCTTGGTCGTGAATTTTACCGACCTCTCCCTCGGCAACATTGTTGCTTGGCAGTGGAACCTTGGCAACGGCCAGGTCTCCCCCGCCAACAACCCCATCGGCGTCTATACCAATCCCGGCAACTACACCGTGAGCCTCACAGTGACGGCTGCCAATGGTTGCCAGTCCACCGAGACGATTCCCAACTATGTTCGTCTTCAGGAGCCCAACGCCGCGTTTTTGACCAATGTCCAGCAAGGATGTGTACCGCTGACAGTCAATTTTTTTGACATTAGCACCTCTCCAGCCGATCCAATCGTGACTTGGTTTTGGAACTTTGGCGACGGAAATTTTTCCGGAATGGCTAGTCCTACCCACACCTACACTGTCCCGGGCCAGTACACTGTGTCGCTCACTATAACCACGGCAAGCGGATGTCAGGATACCGAGATCTTCCAATTCATCGAAGTGGGAGAAAGACCGTTGGTGAACTTCAACGCCATGCCGCGTACGGCGTGTGTGGGAAATGACGTCAACTTTATCGACCTCACTACCGGGACCGGGACCGCATGGTTCTGGAATTTTGGTGATGGAAATGGTGCGAATGTGCCGAATCCAGTCCATCAGTACCAAGACACTGGCGTGTTTGACGTCACACTCATCGTAGAGCATTTCGGATGCTTCGATACCTTGATCCGTCCCAATTTCATCACCATCAACGGCCCAATCGCCGACTTTCTCGCTCAGCCCATGCAGGGTTGTGGCACGCCTGTGTCGATTTCTTTTTTCGACGAATCGATCAACGCTACGAGCTGGAACTGGAACTTTGGCGATGGCAATACCTCCACTCAGCAAAATCCAGTTCACACCTTCACCACCCCCGGCAACTTCAACGTCTCGCTCGTCGTCACCGACGCCATCAGTGGTTGCACTGACGACATCCAGATCCCTGTCGTGATCACCAATCCGCAGGCAGCCTTCACAGCGGATGTCCTACTGGGTTGTGCACCTTTAACAGTGAATTTCAATAATTTTTCGCTCGGATCTGCCAACTATGTCTGGGACTTCGGCGATGGGGGCACGTCCACGGCGGCCAATCCCAGTTATCAATACACCCAGCCGGGGACATACACCGTTCGCCTAATTGCTTCAGACGGTGTGTGTCAGGATACTTTGGTGCGCACAGCTTACATCCGGGTGGTAGGTCCAGACCCGGAATTCACCGCCAACCTCTTCACGGGTTGTGCACCGCTCCCGGTCACCTTCTCCGATCTTTCGGTAGCTGACGCCGGCACCACCATCACCAACTGGCTTTGGCAATTTGGCGATGGGGGCGTGTCCACGCAGCAGAATCCTACCTACACCTTCACCCAAGCGGGCCTGTATCAGGTGCAACTCACGGTGCTGGATTCGGAGGGATGTAGCCGAACCATCACGAAGAATAACTATATCAATCCGACCTTCCCGAATGCCAATTTTACTTCGAACGATACCATCTCTTGTCCGGGCGCTTTCATCACTTTCGTAAATCAATCTACTGGCACAGGGCTGAGCTATCTCTGGGATTTTGGTGACGGCACCACTTCCACGACCGTCAATCCTTCCAAGGTTTATCCTGCAAATGCCTCCTACACCGTGTCACTCAGCGCTACGGACCTCAATGGATGTACCCACACGCGGGTGAAGGCAGGCTTTATCAACGTCGGGCGACCCACAGCCATGTTCATCGCGGACCAGACCACAGCGACTTGCCCTCCTTTGACGGTGAACTTTACCAATCAATCGAGCGCCAACGTCGTGAGCTCCTACTGGGAGTTTGGTGATGGAAGTAGCTCGAATTTGCGCAATCCTTCGAAGATTTATGCCACCGCAGGGTCATTCGACGTGACCCTGATTGTGACCACGGCTGAAGGCTGTCGCGATACCTTGCGCCGCAATAATTTCATTACCATCGACGGACCCAATGGTGCATTCACCTTCAACCCATTGGTAGGGTGTAATCCCTTGGAAGTGGATTTTCAGGCTACGAGCCCGAATCCACTCTGGACCTATGAGTTCTTCTTTGGCGACGGTGCCGTGGACATTGGGCCCAATGCCACCCACACATACCTCAATGACACCACCGCCAGCCCGATCATGGTGATAGAGGATGAATTTGGATGCCGCGTCGCGGTGGGCAGCAATGACAGCATCGAGGTTCTGCCCTTGCCTGTGGTAAGCTTCACCAGCAGCCAGACCAAGATATGTTTGGGCCAAGTGGTGAATTTCAACAACACCTCTACCTCTAAAACCACCATTATAGGATTCCTTTGGGATTTTGGTGATGGAAATACTTCAACCGCTGTCAATCCCACGCACACCTACCTCACCACGGGAACATTTACCGTGAATTTGATCGTCACGACTTCCGATGGTTGTGTGGACACTTCGACTTCCCCGATCCTGATTGAGGTCACGGGTCCGCCCACTGCGGTATTCACAGTGAGTGACAATCGGGATTGTGTCCCGTTTCCTGTCGCCTTTACGGAAAGTTCGACAGGGGCTTTCCCCTTGGTGAGCTGGGTCTGGAACTTTGGTGACGGAGGCGTCGCCACAGGCCAGACGATCGCGCCGCACCTTTACACCAATTCCGGAATATACACGGCCTCGCTTGTCGTCACCGACAACCAAGGTTGCGTGGGTTCCACAACCAGAACCATCACGGTTGATCCGCTTCCTCCGGTGGACTTCAGTGCCTTCCGCTATGGTTGTGCGCCGATTGCGGTTGCCTTTACAGACCAGACCCTCGGGCTCAGTCCTGCCGTAGCCTGGCTCTGGGATTTCGGCGATGGCAATACCTCGACTCTGCGCAATCCGACACACACTTATGCAATGGATGGCAGTTACACGGTGAGCCTCAGGGTCACCGACGCCAACGGTTGTGTGAACACTCTCACCCGGGTGGATTACATTCGGCT
>DAITMB010000074.1:0-16390 GCA_036835375.1 Bacteroidota bacterium | reverse complement strand
GACACCGCCGCATGTTTGCCGGCCAATATCCTCGTCAGCAGTGCCTCTACCCCCAGTGGCGCTCCGCTCACAGGCTATCTCTGGGACTTTGGTACGGGAGCAGGAACTACCAGTCCCAATGCCAGTTTTCTGTATGTAAATCCTGGAACCTACACCATTAGTCTGCAAATCACCGATGCCAACGGCTGTAGGGACACCGTAAGTCGTCCGGTTTACATTCACCCCAATCCGAGGGCGAATTTTATCGCGGGCGACACCGTGGGCTGTGCCATTACGTCGATCAACTTTGTGGACATGAGCACAGGGGCCAATGCGCCAGTGGCGTGGAACTGGTCCTTCGGTGATGGAAATCAGGGCACCAGCCAAAACCCCACGAATACCTATCTCAACGATGGGACGTATTCGGTGAAATTGGTGGTCAGGGACCTCAATGGCTGCCAGGATTCACTCACGCGGACGAATTACATCGCCCTGGATCATCCCACGGCGGATTTTTTCGTCAGCCAAGCCATTCTGTGTCCCGGCACCACGGCGACATTCACCGATAATTCCTCCGGTAGATTTCCGATGGTAAATTGGATCTGGAACTTCGGTGACGGAACGCCACCTTCTTATAGCCAGAATCCCACCCACACTTATACCAACCCGGGCACCTATGCAGTGACCTTGATTGCCACCGATGGCATCACCTGTAGTGACACCATCACCAAATCGACATTTATCACGGTGTATGTGCCACCCACTGCTTCCTTTGTGTACACCCCCTCAACGGGTTGCGATCCGCTGACAGTGTCTTTTACCGATGCCAGCAGCAACGGCACAGGAAATATTGTGAACTACGCCTGGGACTTTGGAGACGGTGGCAGCTCCGTGTTGCCAGCACCAACCTACCTCTATCAGGCGCCTGGCGTGTACACCGTGCGACTCACAGTCACCGACAACAACGGATGCTCTGATAGCTACACCCGAAATGTGCAGGTTTTCGAAGTGCCATCAGTAGATTTTATCGCCAATCAACGCGTGGGATGTGCGCCGATCGCGATTACTTTCAGCGATCTCAGCACCACGCCTTACGTGAAGACCAGCTGGCGCTGGGACTTTGGCGATGGCAATACTTCCACTTCTCCCAACCCCACCCACACCTATCTCAATGATGGGACCTACACGGTGAAACTCGTGGTGACCGACCAAAACGGCTGCCGCGACAGTGTGACCAAAGCCTCTTACATTCGCTTGCGTCACCCAGTGGCCAACTTCGGCTACAACAACAGCATCGTGTGTCCCAACGAACCAGTCGGGGTGACCTTCAACGATATTTCTGTTCCCGACACAACCCTCATAGCCTGGCTGTGGGACTTTGGAGATGGCAGCACATCGACAGCTCAGCATCCGAGCCATAGCTATGCCGGAGCGGGCACCTACACGGTGACCTTGACCGTGACGAATATTTTGGGGTGTACCGATACCGAATCAAAGGTAAATGTGATCTCGGTACGCGTGCCGCCAGCACCCGCTTTTGCGATGAGCGATTCTGCGAATTGTACCCCATTGACCATTGCTTTCACGGATGTCACCGTGCCGGGCGACGGAGCTTTGGTTGGGTGGAATTGGTCTTTTGGAAATGGGGATAGTTCGCTCGCCCAACATCCCGCTTACACTTGGAATGTGCCAGGACTGTACACCGTGAATTTGACCACCACAGACGCGAATGGCTGCGTAGCTAATACGAGCAAAGTGGTGAGAGCGCGGCAGATTCCGGTTGCCAACTTCTTTTCGCCCGATACCCTCGGCTGTTCGCCTCGAACAGTGAGATTCACCAACACCTCCACCTCCAGTGCTAGCCTCAACTACTGGAAATGGTACTTTGGCGATGGCGACAGTGCAGTGATGGTGTCCAACCCCGTGCACGTGTATGACACTGACGGGGAATATGACGTGACCTTGATCGTGGGAGACATTTTCGGTTGTCGCGATACCTTTACCCGCAACGAGTACATTCGGTTGTCGCACCCTGTGGCTGGATTTACGGTGGACCAAAGTCTGGTCTGTCCTGGGATCCCGGTTGGGGTCACCTTCACCGATACTTCCATCCCCGACACCACGATCACGACTTGGCGCTGGAACTTTGGGGATGGCACCATCTCCAATTTGCAGAATCCATCGCATTCTTATGCGAGCGCTGGAATGTATAGCATTCAGCTGATTGTAACCAATATTTTGGGTTGCCGCGACACCCTGACTACGGCCAACTCCATCACGGTCTTGGCACCACCTGTGGCAAGCTTCACGGTCTCAGATCCAGCAGATTGTATCCCTCATGCGGTGACCTTTACCGATGGATCCAGCCCTGGGGCATCGCCTTTGGTCGCCTGGAACTGGAACTTTGGCAATGGAGCGACCAGTTTGGTTCAGAATCCAACCTACACTTACACCGCTTCGGGGGCATATACTGTGTCGCTCACCACGACCGATGCCAACGGATGTGCCACGACGACGAGCCAAAGCGTGACTGCCTACCAACTGCCCGTGGCCAACTTTACGGCTTCCGACACAGTGGGCTGTGCGCCAAGAGCGATCACTTTCAGCGACCTCTCGACGGGTACTGCTGCCATCAATGCATGGCTGTGGAATTTTGGGGATGGGAATACCTCGACGCTGCGCAACCCCACCCACACCTTCGTGGCCGACGGTGTGTACACTGTGACGCTGACCGTGACGGACCTCAACGGATGTACACACACCCTTGTGAAGCCATCCTACATTCGCCTCACTCATCCTGACGCAAGAATGACGGCCTCCCTCACGGAGCTGTGTCCAGGCACACAGGTCTCGTTCCGAGATGCGTCCATTCCTGATTTTCCGATTGTAAGTTGGCAGTGGGATTTCGGTGATGGGGGTGTCTCCTCGGCCCAGCATCCCTTCTATGTGTATCACCAGCCGGGCACTTACGCTGTGACCCTCACGGTGACCAATACCTTAGGCTGTAGTGATGTAGTGGTGTTTGCCACGCCCATTCGGGTGTACACGCCGCCTACAGCGGGTACTTTGCCGAGAGACAGCGCACATTGTGTCCCATTGATGGTGCAATTTCAGGATAATTCTACCCCGGGAACTTTCCCGATGAGCGCATGGAGCTGGAATTTTGACAACGGGAATACCTCTACTCTGGCCAACCCTCCTTCGCAGACCTATCCTGTTGCGGGCAACTATGACGTGACTTTGGTGGTGACTGACGTATTCGGTTGTCGGGACACTGCTGACGCCAACCTAACGGTAAACACCTTACCTACGGCAGATTTCTTCGCTAACCAGACGATGGGATGTCCGCCTGCATTGGTCCGATTTACCGACATTTCTTCGGGCAGTGCGCTGCCCGTGGCATGGAACTGGAGTTTTGGAGATGGAGCTACCTCCACCCTCCGCTCTCCACAGCACACCTATACGAGCAACGGCGCTTACCAAGTGTCCCTCACGGTCACGGATGCCAATGGCTGTCAGCAGACGCTCACTCGGCCACAATACATCAGGATGCGCAATCCTGAAGCAGAATTTTCGATGTCTGCGACGACCATCTGTCCCGGTGCCATGGTCAGCTTCTCTGACATGACGCTGGCTGATACCACCTTGGCAAGCTGGAGTTGGAGCTTTGGAGATGGCACAGGATCCTTGGTGCAAAATCCTTCGCATACCTACGCCAGTGCAGGAAGTTACACGGTGCGCCTGATCGTAACGAATGTGCTTGGTTGCGTGGATACCATGATCAAAACCAATGTCATCACGGTGAACACACGGCCAGACGCGGCCTTCACGGTGCCCGTCGCTGAGGGATGTGCGCCGTTTTTTGTGCCCTTCACCAACACCACGACCATCAATTCTCAGCCTGTGGTGAGCTGGTCCTGGGACTTCGGAAATGGAGTGACTTCTGCGCTTGTGCAACGCAATCTCACCTATCCCGTGCCGGGGAACTACACCGTGACCTTGGTTGCGACCGATGCATTGGGTTGTACTGACACAGCTACCCGGACCATTCGGGTATTTGCGAATCCCGTGGCGGACTTTGTGGCCAGCGACAGTTTTGGCTGCTCACCGGCGACAATCACCTTTTTCGATCAAACCCAGTCCAGTGCAGCACTCAATTTCTGGAGCTGGACATTTGGCGATGGGAATACGTCTTCTTCGCCCGTTCCCGTGACGACTTACCTCAACGATGGTGTCTATGATGTGTCGTTGATTGTAGGGGATGTCAACGGATGTCGCGACACGCTGAGCAAGCCTCAATACATTGAGCTCACGCATCCAGTGGCAGATTTTGATGTGTCAGATCAGGAAATTTGTCCCAATACCCTGATCCAATTCTTTGACAACTCGCTGCCTGACACCACGCTGATGAGTTGGAGCTGGAACTTTGGGGATGGCACTTCTTCAAATCTGCCGAATCCTACAAAAACCTATGGCACACCCGGATTGTACACAGTGTCTCTCACCGTGACCAACATCCTCAACTGTAGCCATACTGCCACCAAAACGGCCTACGTGCGGGTGCTGACACCCCCCACGGCTGATTTTCTCGTGTCGGATTCAATAGGCTGTAACCCTTTGACAGTGGCATTCCAAGATCAGTCTGCCGGAAATCCCGATCCGGTCGTGTCTTGGTCCTGGACCTTTGGCAACGGAGATAGCTCTATCCTGCGCAATCCTTCGGTGGTATATAAATTCCCGGGAACCTATGTTGCGACCCTTCGGGTGGTGGACAATAAGGGCTGTTTTGCCACTCATTCGCAGAACATGCGCTCTGTGGTGCCCCCTGCGGCCAATTTTTTCTCCTCCGACACGGTAGGATGTGCTGAACAAACTGCTTTCTTCGACCTCAGTACCAGCGCAGGCAACCTCGTGTCCTGGCAGTGGAGCTTTGGCGACGGCGCGACCTCCACGGTGCAAAATCCGATTCACAGCTATCAAAACACGGGATCTTATACGGTGAGCCTCATCGTGACAGATCAATATGGGTGCTCCGACAGCTTGACCAAGGTCAACTACATTAACCTGACTCGCCCACGTGCTTCCTTCTTCCAGGACAATGATGAGGTGTGTCCGGGGACCTTCGTCCAGTTTCGTGATGCATCGGTCCCTGACTTCCCAATTGTGAATTGGCAGTGGGACTTTGGAGATGGCGGCACAGCGACTGGATCGCAAGTCACCCATGCCTTCCAAACGCCTGGGGTGTACACCGTGCGACTCACTATCACCAATTCTCAAGGATGTCAAGACAGTGAAGAAGGGCTTATAACGGTCCTCACAGCTCCTGTGGCCAGCTTCGCCCCTAGCAGCACCGATGGATGCGAGCCACTTACGGTGAGCTTCAATAATGGGTCGGTCGGCAACTCTGCGATCCTGATTTCCTACGAATGGAGCTTTGGCGATGGCGTGTTCTCAACAGACATCAATCCGCAGCATACCTATGCCACCAGCGGTGCCTACACAGTGATCCTGCGCGTGATGGATGGCAACGGATGTACCGATGACACGGCGATGACAATCCAGGTGCGTCCACTACCAACGGTGAATTTTGTATCAAACAAGACGGTGGGATGTTCGCCTGAAGTGATCCAATTCTCCCAAATGGCTTCGGGCGTTCACCCGATCGTGGCTTATCTGTGGGATTTCGGTGATGGCAATACGTCCACCGCGGCCAATCCTACTCATGTGTATGCAACCGACGGCTTGTATCCCGTCACGCTTACTGTGACTGACATCTATGGTTGCGTTCAGTCCCATACCAAGCCGGCTTATATTCGCCTGCGGCATCCGGGAGCAGCATTTACCTGGAATCCCGGTATGGGTTGTCCCGGCACGGTGGTCGGATTCAGGGATCTCACGGTGGTGGACACGACGATTGTCTCTTGGCAGTGGACCTTTGGGGATGGTGGAAGTTCTACCCAGCGAAACCCCAACTATGCCTACCACCAGCCCGGCACCTATAGTGTAAGACTCATTGTGACCAATGTGTTGGGTTGCTCCGATACCATTGTTCGAAACAACATCATCAACATCTTCCAGCAGCCTATCGCGGCCTTTACGCCGACAGATTCTACGGGCTGTACGCCGTTCAGCCTTCCATTTAGGAATATCTCAGCAGGAACGCCGAGTCCGCTGGTAGGCTTCCAATGGAACTTTGGTGACGGGACCTTGAGCACCTTGCCGAATCCCAGCCACACCTTCCTTAACAGCGGAACCTATAACGTTAGGCTGGTAGCTATTGACGCGAATGGATGTGCCGATACAGCTACACATTCGATGACTTCGCTGGCCTTGCCGTCTCCGGCCTTCACTGCCAGTGACAGCCTTGGTTGCGCGCCCAGTACCATCTTGTTCACAGATCAGTCCTTGGCGTCTGCGCCCATCGCTTCATGGAACTGGAACTTTGGAGATGGCGGCACATCGGTGGGACCCTTCCCGATGCATCTCTATGCCAATGATGGAGTGTATGATGTGTCTCTCCGAATCACCGACGCGTTTGGGTGCCAAAGTACCCTCATCAAGCCACAGTACGTGAAGCTCAGCCACCCGGAAGCTGCCTTTGCAGCATTGCAAACGGTGGTATGCCCAGGCACTGGAGTGCAGTTTCAGGACCAATCGCTAGCGGACACCACCCTGATTCAATGGTTGTGGGACTTTGGCGACGGCACGACCTCTGCGCAGGCCAATCCTGTCCACACCTATGCCAACAGTGGTACCTACACGGTCTCGCTGCGCGTGCGCAACCTCTTTGGTTGTGAAGACTTGCTGGTCCGCCCCGCCTATATTCAGGTGCTCCAGAAGCCGCAGGCTGATTTCGTCCCATCGTCTGCATCGGGTTGTTCTCCATTGACTGTGAACTTCACCAACACCACCGTGGCGACCTCTGGTCCGATCACGTCTTATTCCTGGAACTTCGACAATGGAAGCACCAGTAATTTTGCCAATCCAAGCAGTGTCTTTAGCGATCCGGGCCAATATCCCGTGCGACTGATTGCGACAGACACCTATGGATGTCGGGACACTTCCATCCAGCCGATCACCGTATTCGTGTCTCCGAGGGCGGATTTCACAGCCTCCGATACGATCGGTTGTGCGCCGAGAACCATCCAGTTTCTGGACCTTTCCGATCCTGGCGATGCGCCGATCATGAGTTGGACCTGGACCTTTGGCGATGGCAACACCAGCATCTCCCAGTTTCCGATCCACACTTATGTCGCGGATGGAAATTATGATGTGGCCCTTCGGGTAATGGATGCCAATGGATGTGGGGATACGATGCTTCGGGCACCTTTTATCCGACTGAGCCACCCGGTCGCTGATTTCACCAAGTCCGCCAACCAGATTTGTCCTGGTACCGTGGTGAGCTTTACAGATCTGAGCATTGCTGATCGGACCATCGTGAGTTGGTTGTGGAGGTTTGGAGATGGAAGCATTTCTACCGTAGCCAATCCGACCCATCTATACACGACTGGCGGAATGTACACCGTGGAGCTGACCGTGACCAATGTCTTGGGATGTAGCCACACAGTGGTGAAAAACAACTTTGTGGAGGTTTTGGCTGGTCCTGGCACACAGTTCAGTCCTTCCTTGCCTCAAGGCTGTACACCGTTCAATGTCACCTTCACCGACCAGTCTGTCGGGGTGTCGGCACCTGTGGTTGCTTGGAGCTGGAATTTCGGAGATGGAACGAGTTCCACCGCTCAGAATCCGCTCCACACCTACTTCACGCCCGGCGTGTATGCAGTGAACCTCACCACGACAGACAACCGGGGTTGTAGCAGCAGCTTCACCCGCCAAGTGGAAGCATTGACAATTCCAATCGCCAATTTCTTGAGCACCGACACCGTGGGTTGTGCGCCAAAGAGTGTCTATTTCAAAGACCTCACCCTCGGCGATTATCCGATCATTGACTGGAGATGGAGCTTTGGAGATGGTAACAGCAACAGCCAACAGTTTCCCACCCATGTGTACCAAAACGACGGTCGATACACCGTAACGTTGGTCGCGATGGACCTCAACGGCTGTCGCGATACTACAACCAAGGTGGAATACATTCGCTTGTCGAATCCTCAGCCGAATTTCTCACTTGACCAAGGCTTAGGATGTCCAGGGATGGTGGTCAATTTCACCGACCTTTCCATCGGCGATACGACCCTCATCAGCTGGCTATGGAACTTCGGCGACGGCACAAGCTCCATTGTGCGCCACCCGAGCAAGACCTACCAGAATCCGGGACAATACACCGTGAGCCTCACTGTGACAAATGTGAATGGCTGTGCGAAAACATTCATCCTCCCGAATGCAGTCACCGTCGCGACGCCACCACAAGCCAATTTCCTATTGGCTGACGAGGTCTCTTGTACACCATTTGCCTTGGGACTTTCCGACAACAGTGTCACAGTGTCTTCGCCCATTGTGAGTTGGAAGTGGCGATTTGGCAACGGGGACAGCTCATCGGTTCAGGAGCCTGTTTATACCTATCAAACACCCGGAAGCTACCTGATCACGTTCCGCGTGACGGATGCGAACGGTTGTGTGGACTCCATGGGGCGGCAGGTCATTGCTACGGTGGCGCCTGTGCCTGCTTTCAGCGTAGAGGACAGCGTGGGTTGTGCGCCCTTCACGGTTGACTTTTATGACAGAACTACTGGCTCTTACCCGATTACTGCCTGGCTGTGGAACTTCGGGGATGGCCAGACTTCCACTGCGCAAAACCCTACCCACACTTATCTCGTGGACGGCAACTACACAGTCACGTTGACAGTATTTGACGACAATGGGTGTGTGGAGACCATCGTGAAGCCGAATCTTATTCGCCTCTCGCGTCCGAATGCGGACTTCCAGGCCGACCTCCTCACAGGGTGCGAAGGATCTCTGGTCAACTTCACCGACTTGAGCCTTGGCGACACGACGCTCACAGGCTGGTTCTGGGACTTTGGCGACGGCACCCAGACGGTCGTGCGACATCCTTCGCATATCTACACGACCTCTTCGCGCTACGATGTGACCTTGATTGTGACCAACATCCTGGGATGCCGCGACACGGTACGGAAGACAAGGCTGGTCGATATTTTTGAACGCCCTACCGCCCTGTTTGTAGCATCGGACACGGCTAGCTGCTTCCCCTTCCAGGCTAATTTCAGTGACTTCTCCAGCAGTCAATACGGAATGAGTACCTGGGAATGGACAGTCAACGGGCAAGTGAGAAGCATTTCGCAGAACTTCAGCTTCTTCTTCGACACAGTCGGGACGTATGTCGTGAAGCTACTGGTGACTGATGCAAATGGCTGCCAGGACTCCCTGATCCAGCGGGTTTATCGGCATCCGATTCCGAGGGTGGACTTCCTCGCTTCCGACACACTGAGTTGTGCACCCAAGGCCATCACCTTCTTCGATCAATCTTTCCCTACCCCTGCGGTGTGGACCTGGGACTTCGGCGACGGCAATGTATCCAACCAGCAGAATCCTGTGCACACCTATCAGCAGGATGGGATTTACACAGTGGGTCTTCGTATCACCGACATCAACGGTTGTTTCAATGAACTCATCAAGGTCAATTACATCGTGCTGGATCATCCAGAGGTGGACTTTGTGGTAGATTATGACGCAGGATGTCCGCCCTTGCCAGTCACCTTCCGGGCAACAGGAAGCGGCTTGGCGGGCTTTGCAAACTGGCGATGGGACTTTGGGGATGGCAGAGTCACCACAGCCCTGAGAGACAGCATCGTGTATGCCTACCCTGCAGCGGGAAACTACGATGTCACCCTCACGGTGACGGATTCTCTGGGTTGCCAAGCCACTGTGACAAAGCCTAGAGCAGTCTCAGTTCTGGGAGACATCATCCCCGATCCTATTCTGATTCATGCGGTGAGTGTGCTTGACGATGAGAAAGTGCAGGTCAAATGGCGGCCTCATGCCGACGACGACTTCCTGAAATACACGGTCTATCGCGAGGAGCCGGGCGTAGGTTTCCAGGCCGTGTATGAGACTTTCTACATTCACGATACACTCTGGATTGAGACAGGGTTGCTCACCACCCAAAACAGCTATTGCTACAAGGTGGCAGTGACCAACTTCTGTGGGACTGAGTCCTTCCTCAACCTCACCAAGACCCATTGCACCATCGATGTGGAGGCGACACCGACACCGGGGCAGATCCTGGTGTCATGGAATCCTTACCTAGGATGGACCACGGTCTCTCAGTATGAGGTCTATCGGGTGAATAGTTACAATCTTCAGGATCTCAACTTTGTAGGGATTGTACCGGGCACCGTCACACAATTCAGCGAAGAGATCGAAGACTGCTTCAACGATTACTTCTACCGAATCAAAGCAGTGGGGCCGGGTGCATTGCAGGAATCTTGGTCCGACACAGCCCTGGCTGTGAACTTCCACGGCACGGTGGGCCGCGCTACGCAATTGGTGCGCGCCACAGTGGAAAACAACCAGCATGTGCTGGTGGAGTGGAAGGAATTCCAGCTCCCCGGTGTCGAGTTTGTGTATGTCGAGAAGCAGTTCGACTCGGGTCCATGGACTGTCTTGGCCTCTTTGACGCAGACGAACCAGAAGTATCTGGACGAAGACGTCAACGTCCAGATCAGGCCCTACTCCTACCGGGTATCGGCACAGGATAGTTGCGGCAATTATACGCCGATCTCAAATGCTGGCAAGACCGTCGTGGCCAAGGTAGAAGCAGATGGCATCACGCCGCTGCTCCGATGGACGCCCTACTCGGAATGGACCTACGGCGTGGATCGCTACCGAATCGAAATCTTTGTCGATACCCTCGGGCAGTGGACCATCGTGGATCGGGTCGAAGGCCATATTCATGAATATCTCGACACACAGACTGCCCTCGATCAGCCTGAGTATTGCTACCGGGTCGTGGCAGAAGAGCGTGGCGGCAACCGCACCACCAGTATGTCAAACGAGACCTGCATGGACATCTTGGGCAATATTCGGGTGCCGAATGCCTTCACGCCGAACATGGACGGGATCAACGATGAGTGGAAACCCACCGGCTTGCACATTCAGACCTACCATCTACAGGTCTTCAGTCGCTGGGGCATGCTGCTCTTCGAAAGTTATGATCCCAACGTGGGCTGGGATGGTACCCACCGCGGACAGGGAGTGAATGAAGGGGTTTATACCTACGTGATTCGAGGCACCAGCTACAATGGTGCGCCTTTCCTCCAAAAAGGAACCATCACGCTGCTAAGGTAACTTCAGACGACGAAATGGCCCGGATCCGAGGATTTGATAGCCAGATCCCAAAAATTACCCCGAATCAGGCACTGCTTGGTTCGGGGTAATCATTGGAAAAGCCACGTAGGAGAATATCTGTTTCCGAAAGGAATTCTAAGATTATGGGTATGTTCGGGGGGAGAAAAAGCCGGAGTTACGGTTTTTTTAGGGGGGAATGACCGGAAATTGAAAAACACAAAATTTTCTGGAAGTGTGGGAGATTCATCAAATTTTGTATCTTGGCACCCGTAAAAAAAATCCACGCTTAATATCCTCATAATCAACAAGTTTTGTCAAAATCATGCAAAATAACCACGCCTCAGATGGCAAACTCATTAGAATAGGAGTATTCTACGACGGCAACTTCTTCTACCACATAAGCAATTATTACAACTACGAGCATGAAAGAAAAGCGAGACTCAGTATCGCTGGACTTCACGACTTCATTTGCCATAAGGTGGCGGACTTCGAAAATACAGATTCCCGATTTTGCCAGGTTGTAGATGCTCATTATTTCAGGGGTAGGCTCAACGCTTTCGATGCCCAAGAATCCAATCGTCTTCTCTCGGAGCGGATTTTCGATGACATTCTCATGCAGGAAAATGTTGTCACGCATTATCTCCCCCTCAAGGTTCGCGATGGCCGAATCGAGGAGAAAGGGGTAGATGTATGGCTCGCGCTGGAAGCGTATGAAATGGCTTTGTACAAGAACTATAATGTCATTGTCCTGATTGCTTCGGATAGCGACTATGCGCCGCTGGCCCGGAAACTCAGCACCATTGGGACACGCGTCATGGTCCTTGGCTGGGATTTTTCCTTCATTGACGAGCGATCTGGCAGAGAGCGCCGCACAGTGACTTCCATCGACCTGCTGCGTGAAGCCACCTACCCCATGGCCATGGCTGACATCATCGACAACAAGATGAATCAGACCGATCCGGTCATCAACAACCTCTTCATCAACCGCGAACGCAAACCTCGTCCCGCCTTTGCATCTCAAGACGCTGATCCTGTGATTTACGACGACGATTATGAAGAGGAAATTCCTTACTACGAAGAAGGGGAAACGCTGCGCAGTGAAATCCTCAGCCTCAAAAATGGCTATGGATTCATCAGTATGCCGCCGAACAACCTGTACTTCCACTGGACTTTTTTGCTTGATGACGATTTCAACGACCTCTATGAAGGAGATGCTGTAGAATTTACCATCGGCAAGAATGATAAAGGACAGGACATCGCCCAGAACGTGCGCAAAATCCATCAGGCTTAGGGATACATCCCATCTATGGTGCTTGCCCGAACAAAGTCGAGGCACTTTCCGCATCACACGCGATCCGGCTCAAATTCTGCATCGGTGGGGGACATATTTTTGCGAAACATGAATCCTAAGGAAGTGGCCGGCACCTGGGCGGCCAATCAAGTGACCAACGGAATGAAGGTGGGCCTGGGAACAGGTTCCACCGCTTTTTTTGCCATACGTCGGCTCGGTGAGCGCGTCGCGGAAGGGCTATCCATCAGGGCTACGGCTACCTCTCGTGCCACCGAGCAGTTGGCGGAGCAGTGGCAGATCCCATTAGAGCCGCTTGCCAGCATTGGCACTTTGGACCTCACCATCGATGGCGCGGATGAAGTCACGCCCGAGCTTCACCTGATCAAGGGAGGGGGTGGTGCTTTGTTTCGCGAAAAAATGGTTGCGCTGAACTCTCAGCACCTCCTCATCGTGGCCGATCCCTCCAAGGAAGTAGAAGTGCTCGGCGCTTTTCCGCTCCCGGTAGAAGTGGTACCATTTGCTCATGAGATCACAGCCAGTCGGCTGGAAGATTTTGGTATGTCGCCAAAGCCCCGCTTGGCCAAGGATGGCAGCCTCTACCTCACCGACAATGGCAACTTCCTGTATGACTGCTACGTGAGTGTCATTCCCGATCCGGTGCTGCTTCACCGCACCTTGAAGGGACTGATCGGCGTGGTCGAGACGGGACTGTTTTTGGGCATGGCAAGCAGCGCCGTGATCGGGCTGGAAGATGGGACTGTCAAAATCCTCAGCGGAGAATCTCCGCGCTTTGGGTGAGAGCAAGCGTAAAGAATGTGCCTGTTAGCGAAGGTGATCGAGGGTGTCGAGAAAGTGTGTTGCGAAAAAGTTCCTCCTATAACTGCCCTTTTTTGGAGCGGATTCATTGGGAGTAACATTTCATGAGCAACCCATGATTCCGTCTCTGCCATTTCGCAACACTTCACACCAGATCCACCACGGTCCACCCCGCACCGCCAAATTCTACGGGAGCGTCATACGCATTTCGCACACCTTGGACCGCAATCAAATGCTGACGAATGGCGTCGCGCAGGGCACCCGTGCCCTTGCCGTGCAAAATCTTGACTTGATGCAGGCCCGCGATTCGGGCATCGTCGATGAAGCGATCCACGCTGGGCAAAGCCTCTTCTACCCGCTGGCCCATCACATCAATCTCCAGCTTCACATTTCGACGAATATTCCCCCCCACCACTTTCACACGGTTTTTTTGCTTGGCTCGGGGCGACTCCATCAACTCGATGGTGCTGATGGGCACGGTAAGCCGCAAAGCATCAGAGGCAATCACAACGCGATTTCCCTGGATTTCGACAATTTCTCCTTGCGTTTCACTGTCCTGTAAACGGGCCCAAGTTCCCAGTTCGAGGATCAACTCTTTTTTGGGCGGCTGTTGCGGATCTGCAACCACGGGGGCCACTGTTCGCGCCTGCGGCACCGGGCCTGGTTCAGGCATGGCAGCTCGAAGCTTCTCTCGGGCTTTGCGAGTGGCTTCCTTCTCGGCTTGTTTTTCGCGAATCTCCCGAATCGTTCGCTCAATGTCCTTGTTTGCCTGCTCAATAATGCCTTTGGCCTTTTCTTTGGCCTCTCGAATGATGAGCTTTTTGTTGAGGGACAACTCCGATTGGAGTTTTTCATTTTTGCTGACCAGCTCTTGGAGTGCGTTTTCGCGCTTTTGGTTTTCGGCCAGCAGTCGATCAAGCTGAATCTGCTTGCGCTCCAATTCTTTGAGCAGCTTTTCGGTATCCAGCTCTTCTTCGCCTACCTTTTTTCGCGCGTTGCGGAGAATACTGCCGTGTACACCCACTCGTTTGGCCATCTCGAATGCATAGCTCCGGCCTGGCATGCCTTCGATGAGGCGGTAGGTCGGCTTGAGCTCTTGGGTGTCAAATTGCATGGCACCATTGATCAGGCCGGGTGTGATTTCCGCATAGTCCTTCAGGTTCCCGTAGTGGGTGGTGATCACGCCGAAAGCACCCACCCGTACAAAGCGCTCCAGAAAAGCTTCTGCAATCGCTCCACCTTGCTTTGGATCTGTGCCGCTCCCAAATTCATCGACCAAAAACAAGCTCCGGTCTCCCATGTGGTCGCCCATCTGTCGCCACTGTGCCAGGCGAGATGTGTAAGTGCTCAGGTCGTTGTCAATGGATTGTTCATCGCCAATATCCAGAAAGAGTGAGTCGAATATCGGGAAAACCGAGCCTTCGTCCACAGGCACCAAAAAGCCGCATTGAAGCATGAGCGGAAGCAATCCAGCCGTTTTGAGCGCCACTGACTTGCCTCCCGCATTGGGTCCAGAAACCAGCAGGATCCTGTTTTTCTGGCGCAATGTGAGGTCCAGCGGTACCAAATCAAAGGGATCAGTTTTGGCTTTCAACACCAGCAGTGGATAGCGTCCCTGCCTGATTTCGAGGTGCTTGTCTTCGGGGCGAATCTCTGGAAGAATGGCCTTGAGCTCTACGGCGAGCTTGGCTTTGGCACGCAAAACTTCCACCCGGAGCATGGTGCGGCGACACACCTCCATACCGGGGAGGTCTTTGGCGATTTCGCGACTCAGCGCCTGGAGGATTCGGATGATTTCGTTGTGTTCCTTGATTTGGAGCTCGCGGAGCGCATTGTTCAGCGCCAGAGCTTCAGCCGGCTCTATATAGACCGTGCCGCCCGTTTGTGAAATGTCCTGGACAAATCCCGCGATTTGGTTTTTGGCCTCTGCCTTGACCGGTATCACGAGCCTGTCATTGCGTATGGTGATCTCCTTTTCAATGCTCCAATTGTTCTCGTTGGCCTTGCGAAGCACCTTGTAGAGGGTGTTGCGAAGGTCGGAACTGGTGCGAATGAGGTCTTTGCGAATCTTGTTGAGCTCCGGCGAAGCGGTGTCCACGATCTGGCCCCGATCGTCGAATACCTTTGAGAGAGCCGCCGAGAGTTCCGGTGCGAATTGAGCCGTTTTTATCAGCTCAGCAAGACGCGGGTATCGCTCCGTCCGAGACTTGAGGAACTGGCGAATGCGCACGATGCTGTGGAGAAAACCCGATACGGTCCAAAGTTCCTCCCGGCTGAGCCAGTTGCCTTCGACCCGCAGTTTTCCCAACAGCTTGGACATCGAGGGAAATCGTTCGTTGGGAAAAGTGTCGTCATACTGCATGAGTTGACGAAACTCCTCGGTGGACTCCAATTCCGGAATCAACCATTTGGGGTCGGTTTGGGGCTGAATTTCCTCAAAATAAGCAATCGCCTCCTCGGAATGCACATATCCCTGCACCCTTCTGAGCAGGATATCGAGGCCGAGTTTTTCAAATGTATGCGAATGGTAGCACTTCATGGGCTGTCTTGCGTCCGGCCCGGACTTTGCCAAGGCGCTTTGATCGGGACTTCTTTGGGCGGGTCTTCTGGGAGTTTCTCTTCGACCTCAGGGTGGGCGAGTAGGTATTCTCGTTCTCCCTCCATTTGGTTTTCGAGTTTGACTACAATTTTTTGGTAGAGAGAATCCATCAAGTCAGGGCGAGCGATGTAGTAATCGTAAGCTGCTCGAAATGTTTGTTCATCCACCTCGAAATGCGTCAATATCTCGTGATACAGACTTTTTCGAAGCTCATTTCGATAAACCAACGACTCTTTGTTTCGCTCAGTGAAAGCATCGGCCACGTGCATCTCTGAGAGAATCCCGATCAGGGTATCTTCAGGCAAAGGAGAGCGCTCCGCTTGGCTTTTGCAAGCACAAAGGCTCAACAAGGCAACGCTCGCCACGACGATGGCAAATAATCGGGAGCCGACTCGATTCATGCTACAAAGGTAATCCAAATTCGGAGATGGTTGTATGGGTAG
>DAITMB010000073.1:0-25578 GCA_036835375.1 Bacteroidota bacterium | reverse complement strand
TCTAAAATCAACAGTCGAATGCTCGGCAAATGGAGGTTGAACATGCCGTAGCCGCCATCAACATTGCTGGGGTAACTCACAGGTTCGCCAAGGAGGGTCACGAAAATACTATTGCCGCTCCGCTCGCGCGTCGTCAAGTACTGGAAATAGCGCGGGCTAATATGCGACAAGGCCACGGCGATGGTGTCGCCCTTGGAGAAATTCCTGTTGATCAACGTATCGCGAATGGCCGCATCAGGATAGAGGCGGTCCGTTAAGCTATACGTATTCTGCGCTTGTGATCCGAGTAGATTACCGAAGATATTGGCTACGCCTTGAGAGTCCGCCTGAGCGAGCCGATACAGATTGACCATGTAATAACTTTCGCCCGGCAGGTCATCAAATTCTAGAAAAACCGCCAAGGAGGAATCCCTGAACGTGCTGTCGAATGGAAGAGGCGTGACGCGCCATTCATAACCCACAGAGCCAATAGGCGCTACGGGTAAGACTTCGCTCTCGGCAAATACCTGCATCCCACTCAGGGAGTCAAACACACTGAGTTGGTAGCGCTCGCCAGGGATGAGCTGTGTTTCGAGGCTCAGGTAAAGTCCGTTGCCCAGGGATAGGAGGGTGTCGGATTGACCTTGAGAAATGAGGACGACGCGCCCGGAATCTACCAGCAACCTACTCAACAAGTCATCACTCAGGGTGTCCCCGGCTGTTTGCGAAAATTCCAGCGCGCCGAAGCTTCTGCTCACCTGCACCAATAAAAATCGGTCGAGCAACATTTGAGAAGCTACCACCAGCTTGGACTCCGCCTGCGGAATCTCGATGTCCACGGGATCAGGAATGCAGCCATTGAGGAAAGGCGCGACGACAAGCATCAAAAGTATCCAGCGAAATTTCATGTGTAGAGAGATTGTGTTGTGATCAATATTCAAAGTTCCAGGCGACCGACAGCACCCTCCCCAAAAAGCTGGGTTGAGTATAAAACAATCCTCGATCTGGGGTATAGTTGATGTTGACTCGAATGGGTGTTGGCGCGTTGAAGACATTGTAGCAGCCGAGGGTCCACTCTGATTTGAGTCTTTTGATTGTGCGGTTGCGCAGCACAAGGTTGAAGTCCACGCGATTGGCGGCGGTGAGTCGGGTCGAATTTCGAGTCGCAAAAATCGGAATCAGCTCCACGCCATTGAGTCCCGGCGTCGGGGCCAGATACTGCCCAATCTGAGGCGTAAAGCGCGGTCCCGAAAGATAGGAATAGACGCTCGAGAGAGACAACCGTTCTGTGAGTTGATAGATCAGCACCACCGAGAGGTCGTGTCGCCGGTCATATTTTGCCCAAAAAGGAATTCCACCATTCAACTCTTCGAAGTAGCGCTTGGAATACGCCAAGGTATAGCCAATCCAGCCATTCAATCGTCCTTGATCCCGTTTCAACAAAAGCTCCAGCCCATATGCCTCTCCGTCGCCTTGCAGCAGCTCAGAGGTAAAATCGTCATTCAAGATCAAATTCGCTCCTTCACGGTATTCTGTAAGGTTGCTCATTCGCTTGTAATACGTCTCCACCGTAAAGAGCGAGCTCGCCTTTTCAAAGTGGCGGGTGTAGCTGGCGGCAATCTGGTGGGAAGATTGTGGCTTGATGTCCTTGGTGACTGGATACCATAGGTCTGTCGGCAACGCCACTGTGGAACTTGACACGAGGTGCAAATACTGCCTCATTGCTGCATATCCTACCTTGATCGAATGCTTGTCATTCAGGGTATAGACCATCGACACCCGCGGTTCCAGTGCTGGATAAAACTTTTCTGGCACGGCGGCACCAGAAAACCGTAGGCCATAATTCACCCGAAGGGTCTCCCGAACTTGCCATTCATGCTGAAAGTAGGCGGCCACTTCTGTGGCTAAAATCGGATCCACTTCGCGCTCTTCCACCAGCTGCGCGATGTCACCCGCCGCAGAAATCACGTTGGGCCGAAATTGATGATGAATCACTTGCCCCCCATAGCGAAGGGTGTGCTCGGGACTAAGGTAAAAGCCAAAATCAGATTTCACTCCCAGATCAAACACCTCTGAGCCAATGAAGATTTCATTTTCCAAAAATGACCCTCGGATATCGTACTGGAATCTCGTCAGGATCAAGGAGGTATTGGAAAATAAGCGCTCATTGAACAAGTGATTCCAGCGAAGGGTACTGGTGAGATTTCCCAGACGAAAGCCAAAATCGGGCGCTGTAAATGCGGGGCCGCCTACCGAATCTGGTTCCAACTCAAACTCTGGTGTGTAGAGCACATCGTCGCCGAGATAAGCGCTGAGGTACAGGCGATCGTTGGGAGATACCTGAAAATTGGCCTTTGCATTGAAATCGTAGAAATAGTAAGGCACGGGCACATTCACCAGTTTGAGCACCTGGTCCAAATACGTTCGCCGACCCGATATGCTAAATGATCCTCGATCCTTCACTATGGGCCCTTCGATCGTCGCGCGGGAAGACAACAATCCGATGCCGCCCTTGACATGAAACTTCTGCGAGTTCCCTTCATTCATCGTGATATCCAGCACAGATGACAGCCTGCCACCATATTGCCCCGGAAATCCACCCTTGATGACTGTGAGGTCTTTGAGCGCATCGGGATTGAAGACGGAAAAGAAGCCAAACAAATGGCTCACGTTGTACACCACCGCCTCGTCCAGCAATATGAGGTTTTGATCCGGGTCCCCTCCCCTCACCAGGATGGAAGTCGTGCCCTCGCCGCCTTTGGTAATCCCCGGCAATAGTTGGATCACTTTCATCATGTCCGGCTCACCCGCTATGGAAGGAATCATCTTCATCTGCTTGATTCCCAGACTGATCTGGCTCATTTGGGGAGAACTCACCTCTCGACTGTAAGCATCTTTTGTTGCAAAAATGGACACTTCATCCATCGTCGTCGAAGCAGGCTGAAGCGCAACGAGCAGCTCTCGATTTTGGGACAGATTCACCTCTAGCGTATCCGGCTCGTAACCAATGTAGCTAAAAATCACCCGATAGGTTCCCTCCAACAACGTCAAGGAAAAAAAACCATACTGATTGGAGTAAGCGCCTCGACGGCTGGTTGGCTCCAGGATGGAACCTGAGGCCAGCGCCTCCCCTGAAGTAGCGTCGCGAAGATAGCCGCTGATAGTAAAGGATTGTGATGCCGCAGGCATGGACAATCCCAGCATGAGACACAAAAAAGTAGATAGGTTGTACACTTGCAAGGGGGCTTAAATGTGATTTCCATCGAAATATTGAATAAACAGCCGTCCGTGATCATGAACCCCAGCATAGACGCATTTTTCCAATGAAAGGCTGTTTCCTTTGAAAGAACAATTTTCAACACGGAAAACGTATTCGCCAACCTCATGGCATTGATCTGCTTTTGGATCAATTCATCGGACAACAGGGCCAATTGGTCGGAAACAGTTGAGCAAAGGACCTTCCTGATTCCATCTTCATAGAAAATCTTCCCTATGAACGCACGAAAGATATTATTTCTCTCCCTGTGGGTTTTGGTGTGCCATCCTTGCTGGCTTTCGTCTTTGCAGGGGCAGCCCTATGCCGAAGCCCGTACTCGACACCGATTTGCACAGCTCACCCTCGGAAGCGATGTCACTTTTCACCCCGCCGGAGGAAGCAGTGAATATCTCACTGAAAATGGCCGATTCATGTCGCGCGGACTTCCCAGTCAGCTAGGCGCAAGCATTTGGATAGGAGGTTTGCACTTTTGGGGACACATGGATTTTGCGATTCGCGTGCCGTTGGTTCGTCAGCAACTCACTGTCGCAGAAGGACCCGCGTCTCGCTTTTTGCCCGGAACCGAGACCATCGCAAAAGTGTATCCTTGGGCCATACGAACGGGCAAAGCAAGGCCTTTTGTTGGGGTCGCGGCGCAGGCAGCCAGCTTTCAGCAAGGCCATGAAGACGACCGAGGCCCCATGGCCTTTCGCATGACCACGCCCCTGCTTGCAGGATTTACCTACCTCCGAGGAAATCACCTCTGGGAAGCCGGCGCAAACGTCCATTTTCAACGAAGCCTTTCCTACCCCTTGAGCCGCGACGAAATGGGCGCAGTCCAACTCCCTCCACTCGCCTTGTCCCTCGGCTACCGATGGATGATCGAGACCACCCTCAGCGCAGAGCCTGATTGGCAAAGTGGGCGCACGGCTGCGCGGACCCAAGCCCTTGCCGACGCGGGCAAGCTCAATAGCTGGTACTTCGGCGTGGGGCCCTCCTCGGCGTGGCTCTTGACGAGCCATCCTGGATTATCAGAAAGCCATCCCAGCCTGCTCTTGCCCGTGGTCGAGTCTGTGTTTCCTGACTTTGTGGGTGGATACTACCTTCATCGACCTGATCTCAACCTCGGATTGAGCTATCGCCCTATCAGCAGCCGCACCAGCGCATATGGTTTGGCGTTCCGCCAGCAACGTCATTCATTGAGCGCAGAAGTGGCCAAGTTTGTGGGAGATTATCATGGGTTTGCACCTTTTATCGGTCCTGCCGTCAGCTACGAATGGCTGAGCGCCAGCCTCACAGACGGCGATACACCCGTATTTGACAAACAGTGGCAAGGCATTCGGCCAGGGATCGTGGTGGGATGGGACATTCGCCCTACTCGCTTACAGAGTTTCTACTTGCGGACGAACCTTCGATACTTTCCGAACCTTGGAATTCCCCAAGCTGGCGAAGAGAATATCCCTTTCCACCAACTCGAAATCAATTTTATTCAACTGGTCTTGATGCTTGACCGACTGTGATCGATCGGGGCTACCATCTATCATTTTATCCAAACGGAGAAACGCTACACAGCTCATTGGTACAGATGGTTTCAAGAATACTACTAGAAAAGCAGGAATCTTTCCAATGTAACAATGAAGCCTTCTCAGCTTGAGGAATGCCTTCGGAATCATAGAATATTGCTCTGGTAAAGGAAAACCATTTCCTCTCCAAGCCTCACCCCCAAGACTAGCTTTTTTCCCTACACCATCGACCTACAGAAACACAACAAAGGCTGCCCCCAACTGGAGGCAGCCTTTGTCATTTTTGTCACGGTCAGGAGAAAAATTGCCGATCAACCTCCGGCACCAGGATTGATCACCTGCACCCACTGGCCGCGCTGCCGTGCATTGATTGTGTGGTCATACATGGCTTCTACCGAAACGGTGGGAAGGTAGAATTTTCCGAGATAGCTCGAGTTCAGGTACAGGCGGAAGGTCTTACTCTGCTTTTGACGAAGGTCAAAGAAGGTATATACGCGATCGTCGCGCTGATCCTGATATGTCGGAACGTCTCCTTTAGGATCTCGTCCGTCCAGGCGACTATTCAGAATCTCCCAACCAGAGGGGAAAATCTGGTCGATCGCCAGTGATTCGTAGTCGCGAAGGCCGGTATTGGTGACGGTGACATCTACCACAAAGTTGGTTCCCTGCGGCAATAAGATCGGATTGATCGGCTGGTCTTCGAGGTTAAAATAGGCGACTTTGATGTTCAACCCATTCGATGCGTTGGTGCTATCTCCACGCTCAGGAATCCCGTCAAGGGCGATGCGGGGAAAGAGCAGTCGCTGGCTTTCATTTTTGAACTCGACGCTCCCCTTCGTCACCTCGTCGAGCTCCACCTGCCAAATAGGCGCTTGCTGCTTCACTTGCTGCCAGGTTCCTCCATTGACCCGGTAAGCAAATTCCATCTCTTGATTCATCTCGGTGGTGCCTACGTAGCGGGCCATAGCGACAAGTGAATAAGCGGTGGATTGGGTATTCAGCCACTTATCCTCACTCAGTTGCTGCGAGATGGCATCGACGATAGGCTTGGCTCGCTGGCGATCACTGAGGCGAGAAAGCACCTCCAAGATAATGGCTCGGTCGCGGAGTCCGGAACCATAGGTTCCAGCCAACTCTTGATATTCAGCCACATTCACGGAAAGATCCTTAACCAAGTTAGCAGCGACTTCTTCGCGGCCAGCGAGGTGGTATGCCCCTGCGAGGTACCATTTCGCCACAGAATAGAGGTCATTGGTGTTTCGGAATCGGTTCATAGCCCCGACCTCAGGATGCCCGGCGAGGGCCAGTAGGTACAAGCGATAAGCTTGGGTGAGTTGAGATCCTCGGTCGCTCGCCGACCAGTCGCGGGCTCGGTCGCGCTGGTAGTTTCGCCAGTTGCTCATGAGCGTTGTAGGCAAGCGATAGCCAATCTTTTCCGCTTCAAGGAGAAAATGACCCGCATAGTTGGTGCCCCATTCACTCACTTCCCGATTACCGGGCCAGTAAGCCAATCCTCCATTGGTCGTCTGAAAAACTTTGATCCGCTCAATCGCTTTACGAATTTTGTCTTCCACAGCAGACTTCTGTACAGGAGTGAGCTGCATCAGCTTAGGAACATGGACCAGCGGAAACGCAGCCGAGGTGGTCTGCTCAAGACACCCAAATGGATAGCGAAGGAGATACTCTAGCCTGCGGCCCAGATTGAGCGGCGGAATGGACGAGACCTCCAAAATTCCATGATTCGTGCCACGCATCCCGACTGGCTTCACTTCCTGCGACCAGCTGCCACGTGGCTCCATGGTCGAAGAAAAGACATCCGTCACCCGGGGATTCGACGGACGAACTTCAATCTCAGTTTCGTACACAGCTGTCTCGCTGCCTGATCTTGCTGTGATGGTGATTTTGTCAGTCCCCAGGGAGCTGAGAACTGCCAGTTCGAAATTAGCCATCTTCTCTCCCGTCTGCGCGAAGGTGATGGTCTCTTTACCTGAGCCGTTGATCAGGATTCGCTTGCCCGTTTTCACCTCTATCTGCACTTCCTTGATGGATTCTTCCATCGCAAACAGGGTCACAGGCAGTTGCAGTGTCTCTCCGGGTCCGAGCACACGGGGCAGGGTACCTAGCACCATGAGCGGCTTTTTCACCGGCACTGATTTTTCAGAAGAACCATAGGCACCTGCTGGTGTGCCAGCGACGATCATCGCACGAACTTCTCCAACATAATTGGGCATCCGCAGATTATGCGTTTTGCTCTCACCTGCTTCCAGCGAAAATGGGCCCAGATACATGACTACCGGCTTGAATCTTTCTGCTTTCTGGCCTGGAGGGGGGCCGGCATCGCCGCTACCACCTATGCTGAGCAAGCTGCGGATTTCACCGCCATAGGCACCTATCACCTGATCATACAAGTCCCAGGTCTTCACCGTAAGCGCTTCGCGCTGGTAAAAGGTTGTCCAGGGTGAAGGAGTTTCAAAGCGGGTAAGTCCCAGCAATCCTTCATCGACAATGGCCACTGTGTAGGTCATTGGCTTCCCATCTGCTTCGCTGACCTTCACCGTAAAATCCGTTTCCGGCCTGATGGAGGCTGGCAAGGCGAGGCGTGGATTTAGATGGGTAGAGGGGTCCTCGACCTTGATTGGCACCACGCCATAGAGGCGAATTGGCAAATCGTTGGCCGTCTGCGCATGCGGCTGCAGCAATGTCACGTGGGCATACACCGTAGGAGTCATGCGTGGCGTGGCAGCAAATCGAAACCGGGTGGTTCCTTTGACCGCATCGACCCAGTAGGATTCCAAGATGTCATTTCCAGCTTCGATGGTCACCAGCGCACGACCTGCGTTGCCTGTGGGAAGGTTCAGCGTCACCGAATCACCGACTTGATAGGTGTCTTTGTCAGATGAAAAATTGAGCATAGAGGCGCCGCCTTGCTCGCCCTCTTCGGCCCGGCCTGCCCAGCCCGGCCAATCAATGTAGAGGATTTTGCCTGTCGCATGGCCCTGGTCGTCTTTCACCCGAATGAGGTAGCGGCCCCAGGACGGATATTTCACATTTAGCGTCCAAGTCCCCTTGCCATTGACGGTTCTGACTGATGTGCTGGAAATTTCCTCAGCGGAGACCTTCCCATTGTAGGTGCCAATATTGTCCACGGATTGATCCCACCACCATTTCCATTGCATTTTGTAGAGGGTGACTTCGACCGTGCTGCTCACGGGATTTCCTTTTTCGTCGAGGGTCACTACATCGACTTGATGATCTACGTCAGTGAGAAGCATTCCACGGGACACATCTCCTTTGGGTAGCCTGATCCCGGCATACACCGGATAAGGAGAATACGGTACCGTGAATCGGTCCACACTAAAGGCACCACCGGGCTCATACACTTTGGCCACAAAGTTAGCGCTCAACATACCGGGAGCCTGCGACTCTATCTCGATGTTGGGCTTCACGCTGGCGACCCCTTCCTCATTCAGCCTTCCTTCGAAAATCATGACCTCTTCGGAGCGAAATTCATTCACCGGATCTTCAAAATGATAGTCGCTATATCGTGGAAAAGTCGTGGGGCTGGGGCGGAGTGTCACCGAGACGTCAGCTTTGAATCCTCGCGCAATGGCACCATGCAACCAGCGTGCGCTGAGGGAGCCGTCGGGGCTGTTGAGCTTGGAGAGGAGTGACGGACCAAAGTCGAGGCCCAGCTTGAGGCGGTTGGGGATGACTGTCTCAACTTTGATTCGCTTTTCAAAGGTGGATCCGCCCACGCGCACGCGAGCGAGGTAGTTGCCTGTAGGAGAAGAAGCGCTGGTGTTTGTGAGAAAATGATAGAAGCCGTTCACCCCATTCGTAAGGACCTGACGGCTAAAGAGCTGGCCGCGAGGATCAATCAGCTCCATGGAAACGGGATGCGCTGCGGGCAGGGTCTGGGCTTCATCTTGCAAAATAAAGGTGAGATACATTGGGTCTCCCGGTCTCCACACGCCTCGTTCCCCATACAAAAATCCCTTGACGCCATCCTGATACACCTTGCCTTGGGTGTCAAATCGGCTCAGGGAAAGGCTGGAGCCATCGTCCATGCGCAAGTATCCGCGCTGCTTGCCTTGCTTGGCTACCAGCAAAAACGGTGGATGGTTGTGGGTCAATTCGACACGTGCCCAGCCTTGCTGATCTGATTTGCTGGTGTACATGAGCTGGTTTTGGTAGTCATACCATTCAAGCTCCACATCCTTCATTGGAAGGGTGCTGTGCAGATTGGTTACCGAGACAAAGATCTCGCGGTCGTCTCGCTTGGCAATCAATCCAAGGTCCGATGCCATGATGTTTCTGCGCACAATGCGCTCGGAGTTGTAGTAGGATGACTTGCATGGGTTGGACTGATCGTCATAATTTCCGTACCAGTAGTCCCAATAGCTGTAATCCTGCTCCTGATCGTACACATACCAGTTGTCATCCAAATCCAGCATGCCCTTTTCGGCGGTGGTTTCTTCGTCTTCGCTACAGCGGAAATAGGCATATGATTTCCGAAAGCCAATCGAAATTTGATAGATCGCGCCCGGATCTGGCTTGATGAGCGTACTTAAGTCGAGCGAGTGGCGGGTCCAGGTATTGAGGTCAATATTGTCATTGTCGTCGAGGACAATCTTTTTTTGGACCACAGGCTGACCTACGCGCTTCAGTTGTTGATAGTCCCCCAGGTGATTGACTTGAAGGAATTGAGGAATATTTTTTTCAAAAATCTTGATCACCCGCACATCAATGGCCTTCAGTCCGATCGACTCAAACAAGAAAGGGAGTCGCTCTGCATTGGGAATGATCACCCCCTCTCCCACAAGCCGAACTTCCGGATGGATCTCGCTAAACACGACAGATTCCCGAAGTTCTGACGTGGTGGCGACTCCTTCGACGCTCACAATTCCGGCGCTCAAGCGTAATTGGTGAGTCCCTGTCAGCCTTTTTTCCGGATAAATCTTAACCTTGGTCCCATCTATATCAAATTTCAGTGGCTGGCGCTGGCCATCCAAGCGAATCAAGCCGCTGAGGTCTTGCCGGGCCACTGGCGCTGAAAACTCGACGACGAGGTAGGATTCAGGCTCACCATAGGAATAAGTATTCAGGTGCCGAAAGCTGCCTTTGGCTGGAATGGTGACGATCTCGGTTCCTTTTTCCGCTACTTTCAGCGCGCTGCCGTTCCAACTCAGGGCAACTGTGTAGTCTTCTGCCCCGCGTGGAAGGCTGTCGATCACAAAGCGAAATTCTTTGGGATGGTTGCTCTCCTCCCAGCGCAGAATGCCCTTTTGTTTCGGAAACTTGGCCTGAAGCACCGAATGAATATTGCCCGGCTCTTCCAGATCTACTGTGCGAAGCACACCCGAGACCCTTTGCCAGCTTTCGCCAGCTTCGCCATAGCTTTCGTTGCTGGCAATTTCTACTTTGAACTGCTGGGCAGGGGTCCCAAATGAAAAAGGAAAGCTCTTCAATTCAGCTGGAGCGGAAGGCCAAATTTTTGTTAATAGCACATCTCCGCTAAAGGCGACGCCCGATGGAAGCATTTCTTTGGGCTTGAACACCAGCGTGCGGCGATCCTCCCAACTGGCTACTCCCTGGATCTCGGGAGAAAATCGAAAAGGAGATCCTGAAAGCGGGAGGCCTACTTGCGACACATCCGCCATCTCTTCGGCAAATCGAACCCGGATCTCAGACCCCCGACTGATTTCACCGTGAGTATAGGCGGAGATATAGGGCGTGAATCGATCGTCAAACGTCAGGTATCGGGGATCGAGAGACTGATCATTGGGCCACAGCCACCATGCTAATAGCATGAGGAGCGCCGCTCCAGCGGGGACGAGATAGTAGCGAAAGCGTTTCATGAGAAAAGGGGATTGAAAAGTTCAGACAAGCGGGAAAGACGATCAGCGGATTCGAATCTCAAGGTAAAGTAGAAAAGTCACAAATGACAGAATGTGATAAGTGAATATTCGCAGCCATTGGGAGAAGATCCGCTTTGTAAAAATATATACAGCTAATCCAGACTTTCATCTTATAAAAGGGATTGGCAGTGGCCAGCGTTCCACATTCATCCGCTAGAGCAGATGCTCAAACCCTTGAGCGAGAATCCGGCACAATGGAACCATTTGAATAAATGGACCAAGGCGAATTAGCAGTATTACTTGGCGTTACACAACCTAGAGCAAAATTTCCGCAATCAGGTAATCGGCTACGACCATCGCGAGGCAAGAAAATACCACTGCCCTCGTACTGGAAGTCCCGACTTCCAGCGCACCGCCCTTGGTATAATAGCCTTGGTAGCAAGAAATCGTGGTGATGATGATCCCAAAAGTGAATGCCTTGGTGTACATCACGACCACCTGAAAGGGATCATAATAATCCCTCAAGCCTTGCGAAAACTCCGTCGCGGTGACTGCCCCCGTCAAATGGCCCGCCGTAATGCCGCCAAAGTGTCCTAAAAAAGCAGAAACGGTAACAAGCACCGGGATCGTGATGAGCCCGGCAATGACTTTGGGCAAAATGAGGTATGCAGTAGAATTCACGCCCATGACTTCGAGCGCATCAATCTGCTCCGTGACCCGCATGGTCCCGATTTCGGAGGCGATCTTGGAGCCGAGACGTCCAGCAATCACAAACATCACGACGGTGGGCGACAATTCGAGCAGCATGGTCACTGACACGATTGAGCCAATGATGGACCTCGAAATGAGGCTGGAAGTCAGCTGGTAGGCAGTTTGTAAAGTCGATACTCCCCCAATGAAGGTAGAAATCACCACAACAATCAGCAAAGACCCTGAGATAAAGGAGTTGGTTTCCTGAAGGGTGAGGTGATAATAGATCTTAAATCGCTCCAAGTTGCGAAACATCTTCCCCATGAGAAGAAAAAAGCGACCAATATGAAACAACATGTACTGCAACTGCGATCTACGTTAATTGTAGGGTGCTAAAAAACACATTCCCCACGGTGATTCCAACCTATGGCTTTGGCAACTTTCATAATAGCCTGAAGTCACTAGCAAAGTCCTCCGCTTACTACCCCGATTGGTCTGGGTTGGCGAAGGCTATGAGGAAAGGGTAGCTTCGACTTGATCAGTAAAAATATCCGTATAATGCGGCCATCTGCAACAATTTTTCGGCATGCTTCATAAAACGTGGTTCGCTCTCCTTGGGCTGATGTCCTTCCTCTCACTCAGTTGGGGGCAACCATCCGGCATCCCCTTCATCCAGAACGACAAGCCGCGGGAATACAAAGCCAGTTCCGCTAATTATGACGTGGTACAGGATGGCCGAGGGATCATGTATTTCGCCAACTATCGCGGGGTGCTGGAGTATGATGGCGTTCACTGGCGACTGTTCCCCCTGCCCAATGGCACACCCGTCCGGTCCCTCGGCGTCGATAGCCTCGGCCAGGTGTATGTATCAGGACTCACCGAAATGGGCTATTTGGCACCAGACTCCCTCGGTAGGCTCATCTATCAATCGCTCCTTCCGCTGCTCGACACGACATTTCATCAATTGCCCGAGCAGATCCAAGTGTTGGGCACCAAGCGAGGTGCGTGGTTTCGGGGGAATGACGAAGGACAGCTTTACCGCTGGACTGGAGACTCGCTGCTGCACTTTCCGGTGACGCATAGCGGCAGACAAAACACCATGTTTCTACTCGGAGAAAAGCTTTGGGTACAAAATTCGAGGGAAGGTCTTCTCCGCTGGGAAGAATCACATTTTGTAGAAATCCCAGGCTCGGAACAGTTGCAAGGCTATCGATTCCTGGCAGTGACAGACCTTGGCAATGATAGCTTTCTCGCATTTGACAACAAAAAAGGCTTTGTGCTGGTACAGATGACTGAAGGTCGAATGCGCGTGGAATCCTGGAAAACTGAGATTGATCAGCTCTTGGAGGAGGAAGTTTTCAGTGGACTTTTTCGCTTGCGTGATGGCCGCATCGGAGTCACTACCGTCAAGGCAGGCCTGCATCTTCTTTCATCCAAAGGAGAAGCATCTATTCACCTCACCGACGAGGTCGGTTTGCAGGACAACCTTGTATTTGGCACCTACCAAGATCGCCAGGGGACCCTCTGGCTGGCCCTCTCCAAGGGCATCTCACGAGTGGATATATCTGCCCCGATCACCCAATGGAATGAATCTTCTGGTCTCAAAGGCATTGTGTTCTCTGCGAGGTACTTTCAAGGGAGGCTTTACGCCTCCACTACACTAGGGGTGTACATGCTGGATAAAAACCGATTCTGGCCCGTGGAAGGAATTTCTACTGAGTCCTGGAATCTGGTAGAAGCCTATGCCGGTGGAAAAAATCGGCTGCTGGTGACAACAGTTCGAGGTCTGTATGAAATCGAAGGATTGAATGCGGTGTTGGTGCCCGGAGCCATTGGGGTATTCAAGCTGCTGCCTTCCCGACAGTATCCCGGCAATATTTTCACATTGTCGGCCATGTCCGGCCTCGAAACCCTCATGCATGACGGCAAGTCATGGATCTTTCCCGACGATGGCCTCCGAATTTCTGGACGCTTCGGCAATCTGGTCGAGACCGCGCAGGGAGAACTTTGGCTCCAAGAGGTGCTCAATCCACAGGTGATGACGCGCTACCTTTTCCAGCCTTCCAGCAAAAAAATAGACAGCACCAGCGTAAAGTCCAGCCAAGTTTTTAGACTGCCTTCGGATTTCCCGACTCCACAAGGGATTTTTTCCTGGCAACGAAACGTAGCTGTCGCGACGGAGCGGGGAATTTGGATTTTCGACACCACTGCGAATGCTTTTGTACCAGAGACAGTCATCGGAATTTCGGGGCCCGACCAGCCTTACGGGGTGCTGCGGGCAGTAGAAGATGCAGAACAACGGCTCTGGGTCGAGCGCTATCAAGAAAACAGGCGCTGGCTGGAACTGGCGATCCCCGATGGCACCGGCAAGTACCTCCGCGACTCCGTGTCGCTCAAAGAGCTGGCAGATCTTGAGGTTTGGGGCGAAGTGTATGCGGGTCCCAAGGGCTATGGCTGGATCGGAACTCCCGAGGGACTGTTTGCCTTCAATACCCGCGCACCGCGGAGGCGAGAAGGCGTTTTTCGCCCCCTGATTCGCAAGGTGGTGTCGGGAGCGGATTCGGTCCTTTTTTATGGGTTCACCCCAGCCCACAACCGCACCCCTTCCCTCCCCTACCACAACAATTCGATTACTTTTCACTTCGCAGCACCTTATTATAAGTCCGATTCGGAGGTGCAGTATAGCTATTTGCTCGAAGGCTGGGACCAGGCTTGGTCACCTTGGCGCTCAGAGTTCAAGAAAGACTACACCTTGCTGCCGCCCGGCAACTACGTATTTCGGGTGAAAGCGCGCAATCTCTACGCCCAGGAAAGCGCAGAATCTGCTTTTGCATTCCATATTGACGCCCCTTGGTACCGCACCAAATGGGCATTTCTAGGCTACTTCTGCTGCGTGGGTTTGCTCGTTTACGGCACAGTGAAACTCAATACCAAGCGCCTCCACGTCCAAAATGAGCACCTCGAAAAAATCGTGTATGAGCGCACCTCAGAGATCTGGGCGCAGCACAAAGAAATTATCAGAAAGACTGCCGAGCTGAAGCGCCAAAAAGAAGCCATCGCGGAACAACATGAGCTTCTTGGAGACAAAAACCAAGAGCTAGAAAGTGCTTTGAGTAAACTCAAATCCGCACAGTCCAAATTGGTAGAGTCAGAAAAAATGGCCTCTCTCGGTCAACTCACCGCCGGAATTGCTCACGAAATCAACAATCCGATCAATTTCGTCAAAGGAAATATCAGTCCCCTCAAGCGTGACTTCGAAGAAATTCGCGAGCTGTTTGCGCGATTGCAGCAGATTGACCTTCAGCAAGATCTAGCCCCTCAGCTTGATGCGCTCAAGGCCTATTGTATGGAGATTGATGCCCCTTTCCTATTTGAAGAAATGGCCTTGCTTCTACAAGGAATCGAAGAAGGCGCGCAGCGCACCAAGCAAATTGTGGACGGACTCAAGGTGTTTTCTCGCTCAGACACCGACACTTTTAAAATGGCTGATGTCCACATGGGTTTGGAGGCGACCCTCACTTTGCTGGGTAATTCGATCAAAGACAGATTTGCGATTCATCGCAACTTCGGCCCCATTCCCCAAATTGAGTGTATGCCGGGCAAGCTGAATCAAGTCTTTTTGAACATCCTGAGCAATGCCGTGCAAGCGATGGAAGAGCAGGCAGGACCCGAGGCGCAACTTCGCAAAGGCAAAATTGGCGACATCTTTTTGCGGACGAGAGAATGGGTTGATCAGGGTCAAAAATATGTGCAAATTGACATTGGCGATAGCGGCCCGGGGATTCCAGAACATATTCGCAACAAGATTTTTGACCCTTTTTTCACGACCAAAGACGTTGGGAAAGGCACCGGACTGGGCTTGTCCATTACCTTTGGGATCATCGATAATCACGGAGGCAACATTGAGGTGCTCTCCTCTCCTTCGGGTGGTGCACTATTTCGGATCACCCTTCCACAAAAACAACCTGAGGCCGCCCTGTCAGAAATAAGTTGACCATCGCCACTAGCCATTCTCCCTCCTTGAGAATGGCAAGCTTCATGCAAAGACAGACAAACTACTGTGCATCTTAATTCATTCCCTAATGCTCCCTTAATCATCTGCCTCTTCTGATACCACCTACGCTTCCAACAACATGAATTCATCCGGAGCCATACTATTTACTGATGATGAACCTAAGAATGTGACTGCCTTCCGGGCATCATTTCGAAAATCTTATCCCATCTATACGGCGGGCAGTGGCTCCGAAGCACTGGAAATATTGGCACAACAACCGGACATCGCAGTGGTCGTGAGCGACCAGCGAATGCCAGGGATGACTGGCGTAGAACTTCTCAAGGAGGTCAAAGAGCGATTTCCAGATCCTAAGCGTATCATTCTCACGGGCTATAGCGACGTAGAAGCAATCGTGATGGCCATCAATGAAGCACAAGCGTATCAATACCTCACCAAGCCTTGGGTGTTTCAGGACCTCAAGCTCGTGCTCGACCGGGCCATTGAAGCTTGGGCCCTGGCACGCGAAAATCGCAGCCTTCATCTGGACAAAGCGGCGCTCCTCCTCAAAACCGCACAACAAGAGAAAGAGCAAATCCTGTCCAGATTCGAGACACTGAGCAATCAGGTCAACCCGCACTTTTTATTCAACTGCCTCAACACCCTCAGTACCCTCATCCACGAGGACGTGCTGGTAGCAGAAGAATTTGTGACCCGGCTCACGGGCGTGTATCGCTACGTGCTGGAGCTGCGCCAGACCGTGACGGTATCTCTGGAAGAAGAATTGGCATTTGTGAAGCATTATGCCTTTTTGCAGCAGGTGCGCTTCGACAATGCGTTACAAATATATCTGCTCATCCCAGAGCATCGTCTGCAAGATCAACTGCCTCCTATGACATTGCAACTTCTCGTAGAGAATGCGGTAAAACACAACGTCGTTTCAAAATCCCAACCGCTCATGGTAGAATTACTGGTAGAAGGTGATTTTTTTATCGTGAAAAACAACTTCCAGCCTCGAACTGGATCTATACCCTCCACCAAAGTGGGGCTTGCAAATCTCAGGTCCAGGTATGAGCTTTTGGGAACCAATCCCCCCGAATTTGGGGAAGTAGGAGGCTATTTTCTCGCAAAAGTCCCCCTTATTTCCTCACACTCGGCCCATAGATGATTGCGAATGCTACACTCCCCCCATATACAAGTCCCCTCAGCCACCTCCTTCATGACCAAGGATTTTGCCATACTCTACGTGGATGACGAACCACAAAATCTCATATCCTTCAAAGCGACATTTCGGCGAGACTACACGATTTACACCGCACTGGGCGGGGAGGAAGGGATGGAGATATTGCGAAAACATCCTGTGAATCTCATCATCACGGACCAGCGAATGCCCGGCATGACTGGCGTCCAATTTCTCGAGCGCACCCTCAACGACTATCCTGATACGATCCGGATGATTTTGACGGGCTTCAGTGATACCCAAGCCATCATTGATGTGATCAACCATGCCCGAATTTTTCGCTACATCACCAAGCCTTGGGATGAGCAAGAGCTGCGAATGACCATCGAGAATGCCCGGCAAATGTATGAGCTCCAGATGCACAATAAGCGCCTCCTCTCAGAGCTTCAGCACAAAGTAGAGGAGCAGGAGCGCACCCTGAAGTTGTTCATGCGCTATGTGCCGGAATCTGTAGTGGAAAAGGCCCTCAGCAATAGTACAGCTTCCATTTTTGAAGGTGAAATCAAGGAAATCACAGTGCTTTTCTGTGATATTCGGGGCTTCACGCCCATGAGCGAAGAGCTCAGCCCAAGAGAAGTCGTGACCTTTCTCAACGATTACTATTCCCTGATGACGGCTGCCGTCAAGCGACACAATGGGATTGTGAACCAATTTGTGGGAGACGAAGTATTTGCCTGCTTCGGCGCACCAATCGCCACCCCCAACAGCGAGCGGGACGCGGTGCTCTGTGCCCTGGAGATGATGAATGTGCGCCATGTGCTCAATGAACGTTATCGAGGGCCGCTGGGCCGCGAGGTGTCCATTGGAATCGGGATCAATAGTGGCACTGTGGTGGCAGGAAATCTAGGCTCGGAAGACAGACTCAGTTATTCCGTCACGGGCGACACCGTCAACACAGGAAAACGAATTGAGACCATCACCCGCGATGCGCCCAACACCATTTTGATCAGCGAAGGTGTTTACCAAAAGTCAGCGGACCTGATCGAGGCCAAGGCGTGGGATCCCATCGAAGTGCGTGGAAAGCGCGATAAGCTACAAGTGTATGAGGTCATTCGGCGAAAGGAAATTCCTCTCCCTCGCCACGGATAAAGGCTTGTGAATGGCCTGATCCGCTCGGTCATACACAGCTTCCCAAACGGAATAATGGCCTAAAAACCCGACACCTACCAACAAGGCTTGGCGAAAAGAGAATTATTTCTTTTTTTGAAGGGTTCATTCGTTCTTTCGGGTCATTTGTGAGAAGAATATTCCTATGTGAAAAGAGTTTTGTATTTTCCTGTGGAAAACACAAAAAAAGGAACTGTTCAACCCTTACATATTTCCTGCGACAATGATGAAATTCGACTCCCCGATCGTGCCCAATCAACGTATTTTTTTCTGTGCCGGGGGGGTGAATGATAAGGTTCTTGAACTCAATGCATTACCGCCAAATGCAGAGAAAAAGGCTTGTACAAGGGTCAGAAAAAGGTTCTCAACCACTTCAAAAAGTCCCACTTCGAGATCTGAATCGCATTATTCTTCGTTTCTTGAACCGTAAAGAAGACGTTGAAAAGATGGAAAATGGTCTAAGATCTACGCTGGGAAAAAAAGTGAAGAACCAAAAGACCGGGCTAATGAAAGAATTTTGCTTTGAAACCTCGGAATCTCCAACAGCTCTTTGGCATTTCTAACCTCTAGTGGCCCTTCACTGAAGAAGCGTGTCACTACAAATCTTCGTTCATTTTGCACATTCGACCCGTTCTTGTTCGCTTTCTTATGTTGAGCTTTGGAAAAAGCTATCATTTTCTCTTCAAAACTAACATCCCACACCAGTGATCAGGTATTCCCCTTAACTTGTACCTGACGAAAGAATTTGTCCATCTTTGCATCAGTCACCTTTCAAGGTCCATTATTGTCCCTGATTTTTTTTGCTCTTGTAATCATTCACGAGACATAACGGCCATTTCGTCTCTCACTCGAAATTGTTCGTGGAAGTTATGAATCGACGCCTGCTCCTGTGGTTATCGACCTTCCTCCCTTGGTTCTGCGTTGCCAGCCTTGGGCTTTCAGATTCGGTTGCAAAATCGGATCAGATCGCTTCTTTGATGCAATTTTTGGACAGCGACCCCCTGCGCGTCACTGTCATGCAGGAACACGGAAAAACTCTTGTGCGCTGGTACCGCCCTGAGAATGAGGATATTTTATATTTTGTCGTAGAACGTCGGAACGAAAATTCTGACTTCTACTCTATCGGTGGTCTCAATATTAATGCCAGTAATGAGATTTTCGTCTTCGAAGATATGCGAGACGAAAAAACAGCCACCATGCAGTATCGTGTTCGGGCTCACCTCAGAGATGGGTCTTCGTTCGTATCGAATACATACAGTGTGTATTTGTCTGACAATCAAAAAATTACCATTGTCCACAACCCCGAAACATCTTCTTTTGATCTGTCTGTATCGGTCCCTCTCCATCAGGCCACCCTCACGATAATAGACATGCGAGGGAATGTAGTGCAGCGATCATCATGGAGTGGAACTACGGGAAGTGTCAGTATGGCTGTCCTACCAAGAGGTCATTATAAGGTAAGAATTCAACAGGGTCAAGCTTTGTGGCAAGGAGCGCTAAGCCATATATAGGATCATCTCCAAGTCATTTTCGAACTTTTTTTGATTTTTTTTCCTTCTGGTTTCTGAAATAAGGCGACCCTGCGAAATCCTTCGCAGGGTTTTTTAATGTCTGTTTGTACAGCCATATCTTTTCTCACTGATATCGCCTCAATTTCCTCACAACAATTGGTCGAGTGACCAGACGCCGAGAAATCCCACCGACGAGACGATCGTCTCCATCACAGTCCAGCTACGGAAAGTATCCCGAACGCTTACTTGGAAGTATTCTTTGAACAGCCAGAAGCCCGTGTCGTTCACATGCGAAAACATCAGGGATCCCGCTCCTACTGCCAAGACCATCAGCTCAGGGGGCGTGTCGATCGCCGCCACAAAGCCGGCCATGATCCCTGCTGTGGTCTGTCCGGCGACGGTGGCAGAACCTACGCACACGCGAATGATTGCCGCTGTGCCCCATGCGAGGAGCAAAGGAGACACGCTGGCGGATTTGAGTACATTAGCAATGATCGCATCCACTTCACTATCAACCAGGATCTGTTTGAGTCCTCCGGCCCCGGCGATAACCAGCAGCACGAGCGTGATGTCTTTGACTCCCATGACCATCGTATTCATGGTATTTTTCATGGATCTCCCTTGCTGCAAGCCCAAAGTCACTGCTGCCACTAAGACTGATATTAATAGTGCGATCACGGAATCGCCGACAAAGGCGACCCAGGGCTGGAGGGGTGAGTCGGGAGGAATGAATTCTTGAATCAAGCGCGCGCCGGCGATCAGCAATACAGGAAGCAAGGCGCTAAGCATGGACACCGCCGATCCCGGTTCAGGCTGATCTACCTGGTCTTCTGATCGCAAAAATGCAGCTGGCACACTCGCCGGAATATTTTTGAGGGTACGCGAGAAGATAAGACCCGCCGCTAAAATCGCAGGAATCGCGACAATGATGCCATACAAAAGCGTCAATCCTACATCAGCGCCAAACTTATTCGCGAGATCCGTGGGAGCAGGATGAGGCGGCAAAAATCCATGGGTCACTGAAAGGGAAGCCAGCATCGGGATGCCCACATAGAGCAACGGAAGGCCCGTCGTGGCTGCGACCGTGAACACCAGCGGCACCATGATCACAAATCCCACAGAGTAAAACATCGGAATCCCTACCACGAAACCTGCCAGCATGAGCGCCATTTGAAGGTAGCGAATCCCAAAAGCTCCTACCAACTGGTCGGTGATCGACTTGGCAGCGCCACTTTCAGCGACCAATTTCCCAAGCATCGCTCCTAACCCCAGAATGAGCACCAAGTCGCCCAACGTATCGCCCATGCCTTTTTTCAAAGAAGTTACCACCTCTACAGGACCCAGTCCCACGGCCAGCCCGATGCCAATCGACACCAGCACAAAGGCAATGAAGGCATGAAGCCTGACAACAGTGATGAGCAACAGCAGCGCAACTATGCCTAACAAAACGATCGCTATGGCCATGTCAAAAGAGTTGAAGGAGGAGTTTTTGATCAGAAAAAACAGTTGACCACGGAAGATAATGAGGGACCATCGTTCAGCCGTCCGTGAGCATCTGGCTGGATCAAAGGCTTGTCTCAACTTTGGTTCTCGCATTTCCCTGCTTATTTTGCCCAAAACTTCTCCATGAAACCTACCGCACAATCCCTTTTGGGGGCAATCCTGCTCCTATTGGTCTCTCTCAGTGTCGCCTGCGAACCGAAGTTCCGCGAGACGAGCTATGACCCCAAGGGCGCCACAGAGACACAGGATCGCGAGATTCAGTATCAGGTGCGAAAGGTCTTTCGGCAGGAGGGCGGAAAAGTGAGTTTTTCAAATGAATTTGCTGGGGCAAGGCTCCATGAGGTCCATGACGTAGAAGCGGGCGTGTACCGTGCTGTCATTTTGCCTGAAAATACCCCCATCAACAAGAGCCCCTGGTATGCCTTTCAAGTGTGGGGAGATGCACCACAATCGATCGAGATTGAATTGTCCTATCCGGAGTTTTCGCACCGATATCATCCCAAGATTTCCATGGATGGCCAGACTTGGGTGCCGCTTTCGCCAGAAAAAATGCAATTAGACACAACGTCTGGCAGCCTTCGCTTTCAGCTAGACATCGATACAATGCCACGCTGGGTCGCTGGGCAAGAGCTGTTTCCATCGGACTCGGTGTATGCGTGGGAAGCGCGTCTGGTACGGCAACATGGTGGCGAGCGGCAGCGCATCGGCTACAGCCGCTTGGGCAAACCCTTGTTTGCCAACCGATTTGGCCACTTAGCGAGTGATTCCTGGATCGTGGTAATGGGTCGCCAGCATCCGCCCGAATACACCGGTTACCTCGCTTCACAGGCTTTTGTGGAAGCCATATTGGACGATTCCCCTCTGGCACAGGCCTTTCGGCAGCGATACTGCCTCACCCTCGTGACGATGCTCAATCCTGATGGCATCGACCAAGGACATTGGCGCCAGTCTGCTGGCGGAGTGGACCTCAACCGCGATTGGGCCAATTTCCACCAGCCAGAACCCAGGGCGATGCGCGACTACCTCCTCACCGCACAGCAATCAGGGGTCAAGGTGCCTTTTGCCATCGACTTCCATTCCACAGATTCCGACATGTTCTATGTGTTCACAGAGGAAATGGAGACACACCTTCCGGGATTTACGGGGAAATGGCTGGATAAAATTCAATCCTATCTCCCTGATTATCAACCAGACACAGAGGTGACAGACATGAAATCTCCCTCTGCCAAGTACTTCTTCTTTCAATCGCTAAAAACGGAATTCGTCACATATGAAGTCGGTGACGAGACGGACCGCGCGGTAGTAGTCAACCGTGCCGCTGTGGCTGCCCGTGCGATGATGGAGCTGCTGCTCGAGGGTTCCGCTACCAAGGACTGACGAATTTTTCCCTTCTCGCGAAACGACTCGATGGGAAAGCTAGACAATGATCAGCGCAGATAAGTGGTTCATGGACTACCACTTGCGCCGCGGCCGCATGCAGACAAAACATCACTCTAATAGATAATTTTCAATATTTCAGGATGTGAAATCATTAAATTTTTGTCATTCCGCTATAAAACCGCTTTTTTTAGTCACCCATATTTCCTTACCACTTCCCACATGAAGTCACAGCTACGATTCCTACTGTTTGGACTTGTCATGAGCCTGGCGAGCCCTTTGGCGCTGGCCCAAGCCTTGCTTCCTTTGCCTTTGGAAGCGCGAGCGCAAATGCCCGAAGAGTTTTGGACCCCCAGCTCGATCAAGTATCAAAAACAGCAACAGCAAATCTCCCCCAGCATGAGCTCAAAAGAGCGGGCGTTGGCGGATCAATTTTACTTGGAGACCAACTTCGCACTCGGGGATTTGCTGCGCAGTGGCTTGGTCACCTATCAGGATGAGGTGAGTGCGTATGTGAGTCAGGTCGCAGATCGGGCACTCGAAAAGCAGCCAGAGCTTCGGGAAAAGCTTCAGTTTTTCGTCGTGTACGGTCCCTTCCCCAATGCCTTTGCGACGCAACGGGGAACCATTTTTTTCAATCTCGGCATGATCGCCCGTTTAGAAACGGAGGCCCAACTGGCCTTTATCCTGTGTCATGAAGTCGCGCACTTTTTGCAAAACCATGCGCTCAACCGATATCTTGACTATTCTCGCAACCTGATCAAAAACGAAGAGTATCGACGAGCCAGCAGCCAGGCGAAACTGTTGCTCAGAAACAACTATTCTCGCCAACAAGAAATGGAAGCCGACAGCGTGGGCTATTTGCTGTTTAGAGAGTCCCCTTACGGCAGCAGCAGCGTGCCAGCGGTTTTTGAAATGCTGGCCACAGCCGATCAACCCTGGGGCTACCCCAGCGTTGGTGCCGACTGGATCGCTTCGCAGACTTTCCCCTCCACCGCGCTGGATTCCTTGATTTTCAATGATTTGAATCCCAATGGGGGACCCACTGTGGATGGTTCTGTGAAATATGTTTTCAAGAGTTATCCCACCCAGCCCAATGCCTCTGACTCTCCCACCTTGGCGGAAAAAGAGGAATCATCGGAAGAAGACGAAGCATCCGAAGAAGTGCAAGGTGAAGAAAACGAGTCTTCTATGGATGAAGGTGAGGGCACGCACCCGAGCCCGGAGCGGAGGCTTGCGTCATTGAGAAGCTGGATCAATACCAATGATGGAATCGGAACTTCGGCCTTTGTACAGCCGACGGAGGAATTTTTGAAAATTCGCCGGATAGCCAGACTGGAAGCTGCCCGTGCCTGGATCCACGAAGGTGACTATGCCGACGCGCTCTTGGCTGTGCGCTGGCTGGAAGAGGAAGGGGAAAATGATCCCTACTTACAACACCTCAAAATCACAGGACTCTACGGCTTGACTGCTACCAAGATCGCCCACAAATCGGTGAAGCTTCGGCAGGATGTACCAGAAGAGTACCTCGCAAGGGCTGAATGGATCAAGTGTCTTCGCCTCGCCAATCGGCACTTACTTTTAGCTGCCACGACAGGCTACTTCCTGGACTTGTATCATCAGGATAGTGTCGCTTACGAATGGCTTCGCCCGTACATGCTTCATTTGGTCGGAAGTTTGGAAGCGTACATGTTCAAGGAAAAAAAGCCAAAAGCAGAAGTCGTCACTGCGATGGAAACCTGGAAGGAGGACCCATACTTCCTTCAGCTTTTCGAAATAGCCAAGACAAAAAATGAGCGGGAACGGAATTTTCGTGAGTACATTAAGACACGCGAAGGAGAGGCCTCTTACGAAAAGTGGAAAAAAAAGCAGGAACGAGATGGCTATTCTCTTGGCGTTGACTCTGCGCTGGTGTTTTCCCCCAATTTTTTCCGCTACTTCCAGCCCGCTTTCAAACATAAGAAACCCAAGGTCAAATGGGTGGCATCAGAGCGCCTGCAACACGGGGTTTCCGTCAATGTAGAAGCCATTGCAGCCAGTGCAGGCATGCACGTTGAGTTGCTCGATCCTCAGAATTTCAATACTGAATCGTCCGCTCAGGCCTTCAACGATGCCCTTCAAATCCAGCGTTGGCTTGATGAGGTATTTCGATTTAAAGACTCAGGTATGGTCCCCAGTAACCAAACAGAAGTAGAAGCCATCTTCGACCGAAAGGGCATGGGACACATTGTTCTCACAGGAGCCATCTCTCAACAAAGATACAATGGTGCTTGGTATCTCGCTGGGTTGAGTGCCCCTCTTACCATATTCTCTGTGCCATTATGGCCTGCCCTCACGTTCTACATTTTCAAGAAAAATGAATATGGATTGTTTTATACGCTCTTGTTCGATGTCAGGGATCCAAGCCTCGATTTTGTCTATCGAGAGAGCACCAAGTTTAAGATGAGTGACAACACCATGTCGCATTACCTTTACCACGGCCTCTCACAAATCAAGGGCAAGCCTTGAAAATTCTCTCTTTTGAAATTGTCTCCGCCGAAAATTTTTAGCGAAATCATTTTCACGCTTTGAGCCAAATTCTCCCTATGAGTAAATACTGTATTCTCCTACTATCCACCGCTGTCCTCTGCCTGGGTTCTGTCTTTGGGCAGGGAACGATAGGAAAGAAAACCACCATCAGCCTGGGCTCATATTATTTCGCCTCCTATGCGGAAGGAATTCTCAGTCTTATGACCAGCCTCCCAGTACAAGGCGTGGGTGTCATCGAAATACCCGCTGAGTACCCGGTGATTTTGCTTAGATTTCGGCCTTATCTTCGACTGGGAAGGATCATTTCCCCAAGCAAAGAATTCTTTTTCACCGCCAGTACGTACCGTACAGCTTTGAATCTCTTTTTTCCCAGAGATTTTAACGATCCCGATGTATCAGAGGGTGGCGAAAGGATACGCACGACGGGCAGACAATATAGCCTGGGAGGAGGGATGCGATTTTATCGGCGAAAGTTTGGGGCTGTGGCTCCCTTGGGTAGATACATAGAATTGAGTACCCATTTTCACGTGGGCGGTCACATTCAAGAAGAAAGAAATCTTGACCTCCGACACCAAGGCATTGAATTTCGTGGGGAAATGGGCAGACAACTTCCACTTGGCAAGCGCATGTTCATCAACCTCGGAATTGGCGCTAGCTATATGTCCACTTTTGGATTCACCATGGATACGCAGATCCTCGATTATTGGGAAAGATCAATCCACACAAACAATCTGGCCAGCAACCTATTTTACTTCCATACCGCCATTTCGATGGCGAGATAGGTGTTCCCCTGGATAGTTTTAATAGCGAATTTTGATTCCTCTCCGAACGCTTCGCCTTGCGTCCAATTGTTGATTCACCACACGCCACAAGCCAGCGCTTGAATCAAAGCTTCCTCTGGACGACGTCGCTCCGTCAAAATCCGGTACAAGTCTTGGTCCGCCAGCCAAGGGAGATCTCGATTGGCATCGGCGGTCTGCTGCCAGTACAGCTCAGGATCCTCCTCCGGCATCG
>DAITMB010000072.1:0-25617 GCA_036835375.1 Bacteroidota bacterium | reverse complement strand
TAAAAAAGTCCTGAGTAGCGACCTAAGAGATAGAAAAAGGCCGGACCGATAGAGAAAAAAAGGTTTGAACGGGGCCCACGCCCGAATTCATGTGGAGACTCGGTCATCCAACTAAGAAGTTCTTCTCCAAAAAAGAAAAAGATGAACATATGAAGCAGTATCAGTGGTGTGGATACCCAAGAATCAAATCGAGAAGTTTGCCTCCACATTGTCCAGTACTTAAGGTCATGTTTCATTGTAGGGTTGTTTTTTTGTAGAAACATGCTTCGTCAAGCACAATGAAAGATGTTATGCAGAATGATTATAGGTTCGGCAACATTTTAAACTTTACGGCTAGGGTAATTTTTTTGTTGACTTTGATCAATCACTTGATGCTTGACAAAGCTAAAAAGTCGCGAATGAAAAAATAATAGAGGCTTCCAATCTGCCATTATCACCAATTCCCCCAATTCTCTACTAGCCCCCCGACTGCGTAGCTGACTATCTGTCCCGCGATTGCTCCAACGATGGGTGCAGCAACTCCAAATTCAAATGCGAGAATGCCAAAAATAGCCGTTCCTATCGCATCAGAGTTTGGTTCCGGCGTTATCCACAAAATCTCGTTTGTTTCATTCCAATACGCATTTGATGCTAGCAAAACTTCGTGAGAATTTGCAACTACCTCCTCTTGAAAAGAGTTCCAATTTCCACCCAATATTTCCGTCTCGTAAAAATCCTGCAAGGCAGTTGGGTTTTCGCCCTCCATAATCAATGACCAATAAGCAAGATACTTATTAATCAGTAAGCTGTCCTCAGGCCTAACTTCAAGTGTATATTCGATTAGGTTAGTCACAAACTCATTGGGGTATTGGCTTTCTAGCGGAGAAGCCAAAATCAATTGTTCAATATCCGCAACTTCGCCACTTGATAAAGTCGGTAATGAACAATTTGAATAGAGATGATCCACCAAAGCCTGAAGATCAAGCCAAGTTGAAGGAGGATTGGTTTCCGAAAGAGACTCAGTAGATTGTAAAAATACCAACCCACAGTTGTGGATTGACCCAAAATCAACAACATTACTACTACTACCTCCACTCGCCCCAGCGGGCCCCGTATTCGCTTCTGCAACACTGGGAGAAAGTTCATGCGGGGTTGAAGGATCGCAGCTCAGGATCCCCAATGCCAAAATCGAACATAACACAAAACGCAATTTCGTGAGTTAAAATGTAAAAAGGTAACGCCTACTCATAACCCTTTTCGGCTACCGGGGTCGATGCGCCCGCCTAGGATGGTTTGATCGACCACCAATTATCTCAAAAAAAAAAAAACGGCCAAGAAAATCTCAAGATTTAACAAAAAGGTAATACCGAGAAGTCGTACCGTACATCAAAAATTATTTCTAGTCATATCAAAGTATCTTTTTTATAGAAATTACAATCACTAAACCTTTTTATTGGATTCACACAATCTCGTTCCCTAACATCATGAATGTCACTACCTTGTAAATTAAGTAGAGCTGTCAGAAGGCTTGTCCAGAAAATCTGTCCAATCGTCGCGTTCTCGTCAATGGAGACCATCGTCTAACAAATGGGAAGGTTTGGGAAATCTACGAGGTCTCACATGCGCTACACGCGCTCCACGCCTGCCCCTTCTTCATACACCATCCTGCCTCCGAGGTGGGCACTGTAAGCCATCATGGCACAAGACAAGCCGAGCACCAGCACAAACACGGTTAACTCTTTGAACTGCCATTTGTGCCGCCGCAAGTAGGCCCAGAGCGCCAAGAGTCCGCCGACCCACAGCAACGCATAAGCCAAGATGGCGTGGAGATCCAACAGTTCTCTCAGCGTAGCGCTTGGATCCATGAGATCAGCGCCAGCATTGCGACCTGTGATGATGCTCACGAGCATGCCCCCCAAGGAAGCCAGTAGCAACGCGTAGGCTGCTTCGCCTAGCCACATCTCTTTCTGGCGAAACAGTCGCGCCGCAAAAAAGGCCCAGGAAGCCAGCAACAATCCTATGGGAAGGTGAACGGTAAGAGGATGAATGGGCATGGATCTCTAGGGCCTCGCTTGGGTGATCGCTGGTCGCATTCGCGCTGACAGAAAAACGATCGCAGCTTTATGCTTTCTCGGCAGTGTCGTCGGCAGCTTCGTCGTCTTGCTCCTCAGCGGCCGCTTCGTCAGAATCTTTAGCCTCCGCATCAGCGACTTCTTCTGAAGCAGCCGCTTCTCCTACGGGCGATTCTTCCTCCTCCAACACCAATTCTACTCCTTCACGCAGCAGGATTTCATACCACCCGAGGAGCTTTTTTACATTCGAAGCATACACGCGCTCCGAATCGAAGGCCGGGAGCACTTCACCCAGAAACGCGAGCAGTTCTTCATTTTTGCTGTTTTTATTCACTGGCAAATCAGCCCCATAGGTCTCCTGCATCCGTTGCATCACCTTCACCAGCGGCTCCGAATCCTCTTCGGTGTAGATGCTCACGTCGGTGAGCTTGGACACCATCATGTTTCCCTTGATCAATTGACGTTTCGCTTTTCCGTCCAGCGACTCCACCACAATGGCAGTATCATTGGTTTTCAATACCTTATGAAGGCCTGGCTGGCCCGTGATGGCGACAATGTCCGCGATGGAAGCACTCATAATTCTCTGTTTATTCTCTGTTTACACTTGGCAAAAGCCTCGATTTTTTCTGCAAGCTTGTGAAGGCGGCGCAAATTGGATCCGAAAAATAGCAAAAGTCAACTGCCATTCTGCTAGGGTGGCATGAATTTCCTTCGGAAATATCTGACAAATACGCAGATTCCCACGTATTTTTGCGCAACGGTATGAACCTTGCCGTCTTGTATTCCACCGATTGACCACTTTTCTAGCTCCCACGCAATCCCCATATATGTCCCAGTTTCCATTCGACCAGATTCAGTTTGACCACGACGGATTCTTCGACGATGACTTTCCAGTGATCACCACTCTGGAAGAGAAGCAAATGGTAGAAGAAGAATTACCTGAAGAAATCGGAATTCTTACCCTCAAAAATACGGTCTTATTTCCTGGCGTTGTGATCCCCATCACGGTGGGCCGCGACAAATCCATTCGGCTGGTCAAAGAAGTCTATCGGAGGGGAGACCGCCGCCTCGGTGTCATTGCACAGCGATCCCTCGATATCGAAGATCCTTCAGAGAAAGACCTTTATCGGGTCGGAACTGTTGCCCACATCCTGAAAATGATCAAAATGCCCGATGGCAGTGTGACCATTGTCATTCAGGGACGCAACAAGTTTTATGTGGACGCCTACACCCAGGAAGAACCCTACTTCCGGGCGCGTGTCACCAAGATTCTCCACCACTATCCGAACACCGAGGAGGTCAAAGCCTTGATCTACAGCCTCAAAGAAGAGGCTTACCGCATCATTGATCTTTCTCCCAATCTCCCGAGCGAAGCCAAAATTGCTTTAGACAATATCGATTCGCTTTCCTTTCTCACGCACTTCATTGCCTCCAACCTCAGCTTGGACCTCGCCGAGAAACAAGAAATTCTCGAGATCAACTCTCTACAAGACAAAGGAGAGCGCGTGCTCAAATACCTCGGCAAAGAGCTCAAAGTGCTCGAGCTGAGCGAAGAAATTCAGATCAAGGTAAAATCGGACCTCGACAAGCAGCAGCGCGAATACATTCTCCGCCAGCAAATCCGCACCATTCAAGACGAGCTGGGCGAAGGGAGCTTTGAGACCGATGTCGAGGACCTGAGAATGCGCGCCGAGCGGAAAACCTGGCCAAAGGAAGTTCAACGGGTATTCGTCAAAGAACTCACCAAGCTTTCTCGCCTCACACCAGCCATGCCCGACTATGCTGTCGTGATCAATTACTTAGAATGGCTCCTAGAGCTGCCTTGGCAACAGTATTCCGAGGACAAATTTGACTTTACGCGTGTGCAAGAAATTCTGGACGAAGACCACTATGGTCTGGAGAAAGTAAAGGAGCGAATCCTCGAACAACTCGCCGTCCTCAAGTTGAAAGCAGACAAAAAAGCGCCCATCCTTTGTTTCTATGGCCCTCCCGGGGTTGGAAAGACTTCGCTCGGAAAATCCATCGCACGTTCTTTGGGCAAAGAATTCATCCGCATCTCTCTAGGCGGCACCCGAGACGAAGCCGAGATTCGCGGGCACCGGAGAACCTATATTGGTGCCCTCCCCGGACGTATCATCCAGGGCCTCAAAAAGGCATCGACTTCCAATCCGCTTTTCATGCTGGATGAAATCGATAAAGTCGGCAACGATTTTCGGGGCGATCCCTCCTCAGCCCTGCTCGAGGTCCTTGATCCAGAGCAAAATAACACGTTTCGGGACAACTTCCTGGAAGTGGAATATGACCTTTCGAAGGTGATGTTCGTTTGCACAGCGAACACCCTATCAACCATTCACCCAGCGCTGAGAGATCGCATGGAAATCATCTCCATCAGCGGATACTCGGAAGAAGAAAAGCAGGAAATCGCCAAGCAGCACTTGATCCCGCGCCTGCGCAAGGAGCACGGCCTTAAAGCCGCTCAGTTCAAGCTATCTCCCACGGCTCTCACCCTCATGATTCAGAATTATACCCGTGAATCAGGGGTGCGCATGCTCAGCCAACAGATTGCCAGCGCTTGCCGAAAAGCTGCCAAAGAGATTGTACTGGAAGAAAAAAAGGCGATTAGCCTCACAGAACGCAACCTGAGCCAGTACCTCGGTGTGCCCAAATTCGAAAAAGAGGCCTACCAGCAAGTGGATGTTCCCGGCGTAGGCATCGGGTTGGCCTGGACTCAGGTGGGAGGGGAGATCTTGTTCATCGAATCTATCCTGTTGCCCGGCAATGGCAAGCTCAGCATGACGGGACAGCTCGGGGCGGTCATGAAAGAGTCCGCTATGCTTGCATTCACCTGGCTGCGCGCCCATGCCGACGAATTTGACATCCCTCACGAAGCATTCAAGTCCTGGGATGTCCATTTGCACATCCCTGCGGGTGCCATCCCGAAAGACGGCCCTTCAGCGGGCATCACGCTGCTTAGCTCATTGGCTTCGCTCTTTACCCAGCGCATGGTCCAACCCAACTTGGCCATGACAGGCGAGATCACCTTGCGCGGCAAGGTACTGCCTGTGGGTGGCATTCAGGAAAAACTCCTCGCTGCCAAGCGGGCAGGCATCACCCAGCTTCTGCTGTGCAAGGACAATGAAAAGGATGTCTCAGAAATCAAGGCGAGCTATCTCGAAGGTCTAAACATCACCTATGTGGGTACCATGGGCGACGTCCTTCGTCACGCGCTGGCCCCTACACAGGTAGAAAAGGCCAAAAAACTCGTGCCTGATCCCAATCCTGAACCCGAGTCCGCTCAATCTGTGCAACAACTGGAGCAAATCCGCAAAATCGTGGCACGGGCCTGAGAGCGGAATCTCCTCAATCCCTCTGCGCCATGCGAGTAACTTTGTTCGCCCTGGCAGGTTGGCTCCTCGTCTCCTGTCACACTTCTCCCTCCACCACGACGGTGTCTCAGCTAGGCAAAGTCACATTCCAATTCACGGCTGGTCCAGAGGCATTGCCTTTGGTCGAAGAGGGCTGGTTGTTGCTGCATTCATTTGAATACGAGGATGCACGCACGGCCTTTCGGGCCGCTCAGGCCGCAGATCCGCTGTGTCCGATGGCATATTGGGGCGAAGCCATGAGTCACCACTACACCTTGTGGGAGAGGGAAGACACCGAAGCGGGTCGCATCGCCCTGGCCAAATGGCGGGAAGCCTCCAATCCTGAAACATCCATTACTAAAGTGGAACAAGGGCTCATCGAGGCGGCTGAGGTCCTGTATGGATCTGGCAGTGCTGCCGAAAGAAACCAAGCCTTTGCCTTTGAAATGGGCAAATTGTACCAGCGCTTTCCCCAAGATCTCGAAGTGGCTTCGCTCTATGCCCTTTCCCTGCTGGGTTCCGTGGCGGAGGGGCGCGATTATGTGCTTCATGCTCAAGCAGCGGCCATTTCTCAACAGATCCTTCAACAAAATCCGAAGCATCCCGGCGCATTGCACTATCTCATTCACGCTTTCGACGACCCAGAACATGCCCACTTGGCGCTGGATGCTGCTTATGCCTATGCAACTGTAGCCTCTGACGCTGCTCACGCCCTACACATGCCTTCTCATATCTTCGTGGCTCGCGGCATGTGGGACGAGGTCATCAACTCAAACATCGCATCGTATGGCGCCAGTGTGGACCGCATGGAACGACTGGGCATGAATCACAACGCTAGAAGCTACCACTCCTTTGCATGGCTGCTCTACGGGCTGCTTCAGCAGGGTCGAATGTCGGAAGTGGAGCGCATCATGGATGACATGATGTTGTATGTCGCGGAAAAACCCAGCGTCCCGGCAAGGTCTTATTTGATCGGCATGAAGGGCAGTTATTTGGCGCATGTAGGCCAATGGGACAGCGCCTTTCGAGATCTGATTGTTGATGATCAGGACTTAGACTTGAGCCTTCAATCGATTCAAGCATTCATCCAGGGCATGATTGCCTACCAGAATCAAGACCGATCCTATTTAGAGCAAACCATCCTTTCCTTGGAAAAAGCTCGCATCCGCGCCACGAATTCCCTCGTGGCGTCTGCTGAAGCTGCTTGCAGCGCTTTCGGCGCGCCAGCAATCACGGGCAACACAGATATAAAAGTAGCCCAAGTCATGGAAATGGAGCTCAAGGCCATGTTGGCAGATCTTCAAGGCAATGCATCTACTGCCAATCAATGGTTTGAGAAAGCTTGCGCCCTCGAGGCCGTGACGGACTACGAGTATGGCCCTCCCACGATCATCAAGCCCGCACACGAGCTCTATGCCGATTGGCTCCTTGCGCAAGGTCGTGCCGAAGATGCGCTTCTCCATTATGGCCTTGCCGAACAGCGGACGCCCAAGCGGTGGCTTGTCCTGGAGGGACAACTGAAGGCCCATCAACTTTTGAAAAACCAAGCTGCTGCTGATTCCCTCACTGCATTGATGCAAGACATCCGACAACCTCTCCACCCCGAAATCACCTATGTGAGTCGCTGAGAGGCATTTGTGTCGGGGACATTGTCCTTGCGGAAATTAGAATACCTTCCTGCCTTCATCGTGATGGAAAATCTACGCGATTGCGACAAGCCTAGGAAGGAGAGCATGAAATGAAGATTTCGAATTTTTTTATCCAATTCTCCAAGGCTGGTGTAGCTTTGGCCTGATTTCTTCGATTACGGAAAATTCATGGTTGACAAACGGCAACGACCGGCCAGCCTGTGTATTTTTCCTAAGCATCATCCTTTCCACCATCACACCTACCTACACAACGCCATGTATTCATCTCTTCTGACAGAAAAACTCCATCAGACCCTCGTCATCACTATCAATCGGCCTCAGGTGATGAATGCGCTCAAGCGTTCTCTTCTAGCGGAGTTGAAAGATGTGATCGCCCGATTTGAAGAAGATGAAGAACTTCTTGGCGCTATCATCACGGGGGCTGGCGATAAAGCCTTCGCTGCTGGTGCAGACATCGCAGAGCTGAGCGAGTTGTCGGCAGAAGAAGCCTGCGAAGCCAGTGCATACGGGCAGGGTGTGTTTTTTGACATTGAGCGCTCTTCCAAGCCGATCATTGCGGCAGTCAATGGATTCGCCCTTGGCGGCGGTTGTGAGCTGGCGATGGCTTGCCACCTGAGAATCGCCTCCGAAAACGCAAGGTTTGGTCAGCCAGAAGTGTCGCTTGGTTTGCTTCCAGGCTATGGCGGCACCCAGCGCCTACCCTTGCTCGTGGGCAAAGGTAGGGCCACCGAGCTCCTCATCACAGGCGACATGATCACCGCTGATGAAGCCTACCGAATGGGATTGGTCAACCACCTCACCACCCGCGGAGAACTACTCGAGCGCTGCCTGGAGATTCTTCGTAAAACCTACACCAAATCCCCCTTAGCCATTCGCTTTACCCTGGAAGCCATCCAGGCGGGCATGGGGCTACAGCCAGGATTCCAAGTAGAACAGGAAAATTTTGGGAAAGCCATCGTCTCCGCCGATGGAAAAGAGGGGACCAGCGCTTTTTTGGAGAAGCGAAAGCCTTTGTTTTCTGGCAAATAAATGAGGTCGAGCCTGCAAGCAAATTGATTCGTAGGGGAAGGTACAAAGCGCCATCCCCTGTCAGCCGTTACTTTCCGAGCAGCTTCATCAAGTGTGCCACTGCAGTTCCTTTGTCGTAAAAATCGACCGGTGATCCAATGCCTACCTGAATGCTTGCCACAACCTCGCCCCCTGTCAGGGAGCGAGTATTTTCTTGAGCCAATGGCCGAAAAATTACCTGAGGTGGACTCTTGGGGAGCCATTCTTGTGCGAAGCTTTTCCCCGCCTCCCCTGCAAAGGATACCAGTAAGGTAGGCGGCTCCATATCGGCTGCGAGCATGGACCATGAGCAATTATATATCGGTGATTCCAACATTCGAGGAGCCATCAGCGCTACTTGGGTTCGGACGATCTCGCGATACATCGGCTTGTCTTTCAGCCAACTGTAGCGCCACAGTTGCTCTCCGAGAATCGCTTGTCCCGAGGGCATGATCTCATCTTGGAGGTCATATTGCCGCAGCCAATCTCGCAGCGAAGGGGGTGGCGACACGAACCAGCCACTCTCTGGCAGAAAATGATAAGCCAACAAATACTGGATCATGGCTCCGGCAGAATTTACCCATTTTTCCTCCATTGTCACTTGATACAGCTTGATGAAGGCCTCCAACGTGTAGGCATAGTCAGACAAGAAGGCATCGCCTTCCGGAATGTCATGAGTCACCACATGATACAAGCTGCCGTCGGTACGAAGCACGTTTAGCTGGATCTGATCGGCGGTGCTCAAGGCATAATGGAGCCAATCATCGTCTTTGAGCACAAGGTAGCAATCTACCGCTGCGGAAACGAGCAAGGACTGCCAGCCGGTGATTTGCAAAGGGTCCTGGGCTGGGCGCACGCGCCGCTGCCTCGCTTCCAGCATTGTTTTGCGCCATTCATAGAGCTTTCCTTCCCACTCCGCAAGGTTCATCCCATATCCGGCGGCAAGTTCCCGATCAGTCAGGGTGCGATACAAGACGTTTTGTCCCTTGGGCCAGTTGCCGGTCCGTCGGATGTTGTAGGTGTGAATAAATGGGCTCGCATCGTCGCCTAAGGCGGCACGCACTTCGATTTCGGGCCAGAGGTAGTACCTCCCCAATTCGCCCTCGCTGTCGGGCCGAAGCGCTGCAGCATATTGATGGTCAGATAGGCGAAGATCCCTCTCTAAAAACTCCATGATACCATACATGGCGGCTTCCCAGCGAGGATCGGGATCAATGGCTTGCTGAGCAGCCAGCAAGCGAAGAAGCAAGGCATTGTCATACAAGGTCTTTTCGAAGCAGGGCACGCGCCAGTTGGGATCATCCGCGCAGCGCATAATCCCCTCTCCCAAGTGGTCGTAGATTCCGCCTTGCAGCAACTGGAGAAGATATTGGCGCGAGATGGCCACGCAACGAGGGTCGGGATCAGTCTGATGCTGGCGCAGCAAGAACAAATAAGGCTGAGTGATCGGAAATTTGGGCGTGCCCGGCATTCCTCCGTATTGCAAATCCAGCTTCAGGGAAATGGCTTCAGCGACAGATCTCGTGCTGGGTACCAGGAGAGACGCTTGCACAGGAGGAGCCAAACTTCGCTGGAGCTGCTCCCAATTGCGGCCTGCCACCTGCTCACATAGGCCGGGATTGGTCTGCCACAACGCAGATTGTCTCCTGAGCTCCGCAGCCCAGCTCTCCGGGGTGAGAAAATTTCCTACTGCAAGTGGGCGACCGTCTGGCAAAGCGATCACTTGAAGCGGCCAGCCGCCACTACTTTGATTATCCAGCAACATCAGGTAGCGCTTGGCCAGATCGGGCCGTTCCAGCCGATCGATTCGGAGCGAAATGTACGCGTCATTCATGAGCTGGATTACTGCAGAATCCTGATACACCAAGCGATCTTGAAGCAGGCAGGCGTAGCAAGCCGTGGTGCCGATGTCAATGGCCAAAAGTTTATTTTCGACTCGAGAAGCCGCCAGGGTTTCCGCATTCCAAGGATACCAATACACAGACGAGGTCGCAAATTTTTGCAAATAGGGATTGGCTGCAAATGCCAGAGGGTTGACCACTACTGAAGCCACAGCTTCTCTACCGCCATATTGCTGGGCGGTGCAAGCAGGTACGAAGATCAGCGTGACGATCATCAGCGTCCAACGCCATAATCTTCTGATAATAAATTTATTACCCATTTGCTGATTCTGCATTCACCTAAAAACTTTAGTTGAAAAATTGCACATTCCCGCCACAGTACCAAAGACTCTACCAGGAAATGTTGGAATCTTTTCCACATTTCTCAGCAAGATGTACAGGATCGCGTCATGCTTACTTCTCATCAGCTTTGAGAAAAAAACCGAATGGAGGCCAAAAACCCTCTATTCTCAAGAGACGTGCTTTTGTATTCAAGGTCATTTTCCCCGGACTTCATTTTTCCAATATTTGCTGGATTCGAAGGATGTCTTCTTTTGCCTGAGTTTTCGCATCATAATCAAGGAAAAACAAGCGATCTTGGCGAGCCAAACACTGTTCCACGAGGACCAATGACAAGAATCGAGGCGTCCTGACTTTTGTTTCAATGTTCCCTTGTTCAACTCTCTACCAAACTTTCTATGGTGGTTTCTCGTGGAAATTTTTCTGCAAAAATTTTAAATTGAATTTTTCCTTATTTCGTCGTCTATGAAACACGTCATTCACCGAGGCTTTCAGCGTTGTTCATTGCTGCTTTTCCTCTGCTGCTTTTTGAGCCTCTCTGGCTGCGACCAACTTTTGAAGGTCGTGGAAGATGCTACGTCAGGCGTCAGCACCGTCCCCAATCAAGCCGAAATCATCCAGGGCTTGAAGCAGGCTCTTGCCGAAGGCACTACCCGCGCCGTCTCGAACCTTAGCCAGGAAGGCGGATACTTGAAGGATCCAACCGTCTTCATTCCATTTCCGCCAGAAGCGCAGTTTGCCGCCGACAAATTGCAGCAGTTGGGCTTTGGTAACCTGGTCAAAGACTTCGTCACCCGCCTCAATGAAGGCGCCGAAAAAGGTGCACGGGAAGCTGCTCCTATTTTTCGTGATGCCATTGTGAAAATGACCATTGCCGATGCTTCGAACATTCTGCTTGGCAAAGACACCCGCGCTGCTACGTCATATTTTGAGACCAACACCCGCGCTGCTCTCTTCAATACATTTGCTCCCAAAATCAACGATGTTCTGGAGCAGGTGAATGCGGTACAGATCTGGCAGCAAATCACGACCACCTACAATCAGATTCCACTGGTGCGCAACAAAGTGGAGACTGATATTGTTAAATATGCCACAAATAAAGCGCTGGACGGCCTGTTTTTGAAATTGAGCATCGAAGAAGAAAAAATTCGCTTGGATCCACTTGCCCGCACGACTGATCTGCTCAAAAAAGTCTTTGGCTACGCTGCGGCTCAGAACTGACCTGCTGGCAATGCTGTGGCCATCGAACGGGTACTGAAATCAACGATTATGCCCAGCCAATACATGTCGTACTGGCTGGGCAAATGATTTTTTTTTACATACATGATGAGCCAGTGCTTCATTCATTTCAATCGATCAGACTTTCAGCATTTCTTCCAGCCTAGGCTTTGACAGAGTGCTGTTGAACAGCAGAATAGAGATCCTCGAGCACCAGCTGTACTTCGTAGAAATCCCGGATCACCTGCTCTCGCAGAGGAGGGCTCATCGCTATGCCTATGTCCTCGGACCGCTGACCAAATTCATTCAAATGGCGGATGTTCGTTCGCAATTGTTGCAATACCCGGACCTTTGTTGTAGCAGCATGGTAGTGCTTGCTCCTGGACCGGGCCTCCCCTAACACTTCTTCGAGTTGGCCGAGGTCGTCTTTGTTCAAAAATCCCGAAATGCCTTGTTCATACCACTGGTTGATCAGCGCTGGATTTTCTTCTCCCGAAAGGATGATAAAAGGAATTTTGGGGAAAGTCTCCCGCATAAGCAGAAGGGCTTCTAATCCATTGAATTGGACCAGGTGGTAATCGGAGAGGATGATATCAGGCACAAAATCGAGGAGCGTACGAATAAAATCCAGCCGAGTAGTTGCCACCGTGACCTCTACAGTATAAGGTAGTTGCTGAAGGCATCGAACGATCAGGGTTTGGTCCATCGGATCATCCTCTAAAAGCAAAATTTTCAAGGGACGAGCAATATTTTCAGATGTCATCGTGGTTCCCATGAGCGGATGTTGGCTGTGTAAAGAAATGGTTGTCATGCGCGTCTAGGAGGGATTCAGGAATCGTAGCAAAAGTGGACCTCACCCAGATAGGCAACAACGCAATTATCAAGGGAATGTGACATGGAATAAATCAGAACGAAATACGAATTTAGATACATTTCAGATCTTTTTCTTCTTGCCAGTTTTTTCTATCTTACAAAATGGTTGCCAGATAAGAACCATTCGCCCACCAGTTCTGATGATTCACGAATGTCCAAAGTTTCGACACGCTCGTTCAATTCCGCTACCAGCTCACAATAAACACGCCTATCTTCTTTCCTGATTCCTCCTATTTCTTCTTTTCTTTCTTCCATGATTCTACCCCACAAACATTTATCCATGAAAAACTCCTTGACCCTTCCCGCCTTATTGACCGTTCTACTCCTTTCTCTTTCTAGCGTTGTATATGGCCAAGGCTACAGCTTCGGCCTCGCTTACGAAGTGCCCCAAGCGCCCATCAGCAGTACCGACCTCGAAAATGGATTCGGCGTGGCGATGCAGATCAATTTTCCCTCCTTGACCCGAAATCAATCGCTGTCGCTCATCTCGGTGGAGCCTGGGCTGCGGTTGGATTATTTTAACCACGGAAAAACTGATGACCGAATTGCGCTCCTCGACGAACGTGGCGTGGAACAAGCTGTGCATATCAAGAATAGTTCTACGATCGCTTCTGGTGTACTCACTTTCTCTTTGTCGGACCGCTTCCTGATTCGCCCGTATCTTCAGGCTGAGGTGGGAGCGAGAAAACAGCGAACCTACGAGGATTGGGCGAACATTGGTGGAGATGACTGCTTGGAAGACGGCTATGAGAATGTCACGATTGAGCGTAATTGGGCACCGCTTCTGGGCGGCGGTACTGGGATCATGATGAGCCTCGGTTACTTTGGATCACTTGACCTGGGCATGACTTGGCGCCAGACCGGCAACCTCACCGTGGTGCCGCTCAACTCGGTACAAGTAAAAGAGCTCCACAATTACAGCTATACCACCGACACACGTCCAGGGCAATTCATTGGGTTTCGCGCTTCCTGGGTGATGCCCTTGACTGGAGGAACAGACTGGTGCGCACCCAGCCGCCATCAGCTCGAAACCAGATGTTGCGATTATATTGATGATCCGCTGCTTCCTTGATTCTACAACCTTTTGCGCTTGTGGCGCTGTGACTCCCACCAGTCATCGCTGAGATCCACTGCCGCATTCACCAGCTCCATGACCTCCGAAGGTGGACCGAGTGACTCGCTTCCATACCGAAAGGCAAAGCCCGTGCTTGTCTCCCCCGCTTCGAGCGTGATGGTAAGTGCGCAACTTTCTCCCTTAGGATCTGGCAAGTCGTAACGACCTGCCATTTGTAATAGCTCCTCTTCTAGCAGAGATATCCACTGCTGGAAGAGGGGTTCTTCTGTTTGACCCAAATACCACCCTGCTGTGGATGCTTCCCCGGTGCCGTCTCCCATCCGATTGATTTGACCAGCCGCAGTCATGCGGATGGACAAGACCGCCTCCCCTTCTACTTCCAGCACGATGTGAAAGCGATCGATCTCTGATATTTTCATGTGTGATTGTTTCGCAGATCTCCAATAACAAACGAAGAAAATGAGGGTTTGCTCAAAGATCCGTTTGTCTCTGTTTCAATTTTTTTAAGAAAACAATTGACTCAAAAAGCCCACAACAAACATATCAGTAAGGTAGCTACATTTACCACAAAAAGGACAGGCCCCCACCAGAAAGGCTCCTGCATGGAGGAGTCTTCCTGCAAGCGGCGAAAGCTCAGTGGGTGCAAGCTGGAAATCGAGCCTCTCTTGATCACAATCGATAACAAAAAAACAGGCACGCATAACGTGAAGAAGATCCAACCCAAAGTGATGACACTCATAGTTATTTCATGTTTATTTCGTTTGGCTTTTCCGATTGATCGGATCCGTTGAATCTGATCTGTTTGAACTCATCAGATAAATTTCTTTTTGGGGCTTCGCTGCGGTACTCTGAGAGGCTTTTTCCGAGAGTTAATACCTGATCAACGTTGCTCTGATCAAGGATTTAGCCGATCCGTAGCACGTTGTTATGAAGAGGCGACCAAGTAATTTTGATTACTTTCCATCTGCAAAAATCAGGAGTTGGAGTGATGCAAAGATTTGGTCTGAGTAAACAAATGTGTAACCTTTGCGGCGAAACTCACTCTACCCTTTTTTCGACATGAGCCCATCAAGATTGTTGCTTCTTTTGTGGTTACTGTTGACCAATACGGCGCTCCATGCCCAGTCTGGAACCCAAAACGTACGTGGCCGAATCATCGATAAGGAAACAGAATCTCCGATTGAATCTGCCAAAATCATTACTTTTCGCGAAGACGGTTCTACCATAGGTGCTATTTCCAATGAAGCGGGATATTACGAATTGCGGGAAGTACCCGTGGGTTACCGTAGCATCTTCTTCACCGCCCTCTCTTATGACACCGTCAGCGTGCGGCCCTTCCTTACCACAGGCACAGAGCTGGTGCTGGACATGGCCATGGAGCTGAAGCCATTCACCACAACTGGAGTTGAGATTGTCGCAGGAAAAGAGTCAGACGTTCAGAATGACCACGCCGCCAACGTAAGTCAGATTTCCATCGCCTTCGATCCCGGTCTCCAAGCCTCTGGTACTCGGGAGGACCCCGTGCGTCAAGCAGTGATTACCCCGGCAGTGCAGGGTGCCGACGACTCACGAAATGACCTGGTCGTGCGCGGCAACTCGCCTTCGGGGGTGCTCTATCGCGTCGAAGGGATCAATATTCCCAACCCCAACCATTTTGCTGTGCCCGGTACGGGCGGCGGTCCGCAATCCCTACTCAACAACAAATACCTCAAACGCGCTGATTTCTACACCGGGGGTTTCCCGGCCAACTATGGCAATAGCACCGCAGGTGTATTTGATATGTGGATGCGCAACGGAAATGACAACAAGCACCAACTCAGCCTACAACTGGGGTTTTTGGGAACGGAGGCAGCCGTGGAAGGCCCGATTAACCGCGAAAAACAATCTTCTTATCTCGCCACCTACCGCTACTCTACCCTACAGCTATTCAGTTTCATGGGGATCAATGTCGGGACCGACGCCGTGCCGCAGTATCAGGATTTGGGCTTTAGAATGTATTTTCCGCGAAAAAAGGGCGGCTATCTCGCTGTGTGGGGAATCGGTGGATTGAGCACCATCGACATCATTTTGAGTACGGCGACTGCGCCCGATACCTCTACGCTGATCTATGGGGCAAATGACCGGGACCAATATTTCAGCACGAACACGGGAGTAGTGGGCGTGACTTATGTGCAACCGATTGGCACCCGTGCCAAATTCCAAGCTGGGGCGGCAATGTCGCACCAGAGTGTTGTTACGCACCACGATTATATTTTCCGGAGGATCGAGTCCAATGCCTTTGTGTACGACTCCCTTCCTCCAATTTTGGACTATGTATTCCGTGAAAACAAGATTCATACCTACCTCCAGTACAACCGCTACCTCGATCGCGGCAATCGACACCGACTCCAAGCTGGGATCAACTTCGACTACTACATGATGTACTATGAGGATTCCTCCCGGCAGGTGATCACCAGCCCAGACACGTCCATGTCGGACTGGCGACTTCGCTGGAATACACGCACCAATGCGCCCTTGGTGCAGCCTTATGTGCAATACCGGTTTTTGGCCAACCAAAAACTCTCGCTCTTTGCGGGACTCACCAGCTTGTATTGGGGCTTGAATGACAATAGTTTTTCCCCCGTGGAGCCGCGTCTTGGGCTGGATTTTAGTCCCAAAAAGCAGCATGTGCTCTCCATGGCAGCGTCTCTCCATTCGCAGATTCAGACCCCTTACCTTTACTTCTATGGCCACGAGACCATCGGCGGCGTGCCACAGGAGGTCAACCGCGGCCTAGGCCTCACCAAAAGCGCTCACGCGATCATGGGGCACACCTGGAATGCCAATTCGAAAGTTCGCCTCAAGACGGAGGTTTACTATCAATACCTCTTCAACATTCCCGTAGGGATTCAAACAAACTCCTTTTCAACCATCAACGCCGGTTCTGGTTTCTCCCGGCTATTTCCTGATACCCTCACCAATGGCGGTACAGGCCGAAACATGGGCCTGGAGATGATGCTCACCCGCAGCTTTCTCGATGGATACTACTACGTGTTCAGCGGCACGATTTTCGACTCGAAATACCGTGGAAGCGACAATGTCCTCCGAAACACGACGTTCAATGGACGCTATGCGATGACAGCCGTCGGCGGAAAGGGATTTAACCTGGGGAAATACAACTCGCAGCTCGTGCTGGGAGGAAGCGTGACCTATGCGGGCGGGCGATGGTATGGACCTGTCGATACGCTGGCCTCTGCTCGGGAACTGGAGGTGATTTACACCAATGAAACGGTGAATACACAGCAATTCAGACCCTATTTCCGGGCTGACTTCAAGGCAAATTTCCGATGGAATCGTGCCAAGGTCACCCACGAGTTTGCTGTGGACTTGGTGAATGTGTTTGGTATTCAAAACATACTTACCCTCACCTACAATCCAAACGATCCCGAGGGGCAGTTTTTCCGCGAGGAATATCAACTGGGCTTTTTGCCGATCTTTTATTACAAGCTGAGTTTGTAGCCACCGGGAAGACATTTGGCCGAACGAAGCTCGTCATTGACTTAATTAATTGATAGCTAAGCGACGTAGTTGGCGGAAGAACTAGCTAGTTCTTCCGCTTGCTTTATATACTTTTTAAGCGATCAGGTCTTCCATTTGCCCGAATTGAAGCTGGAACTTCAGATGGTTCGGATTTGCTACTGACCAATTTCCCGATACCTCTGATCGCTGAGCCAATGATTTGGGGATTGTTTGCCAGCGCATTCGACATGCCAAACATGACGACTGTGCCGAGCAATTTTTTGAAGGGATTATTGGACCCTCGAACAATCAATACTTGAGAAAGATGGCCCGTTACAACACTCACGGTGAGGTTGAGAAGATTTTCTTTCAAGTCGCGGGAAGCAACTGCTTCTCGAAAGGTGCTTTTGATCAGGTTGATCGGCTTGATGCTTTCGTAGGCCTGGTTAAATTGCTCTTTCAGCATTTTACCTTGCTCCTCCTGCTCTTTTTCCAAGCGCAGAATGGCGGATTTCAGATCGGCGGCGGTATGTATGTTTTCCATGCTGGGTTTTGCTATTGGAGGGCTTGAAGGATGATGGAGTCGCTGACCGGCTTCTTGATCCATTTGTACATGAAGTAATGCAACACAATGGATGCGATCAGATAAAATCCGGCGACAATGAAAAATCCGTAATAGTTTTTTCCCAATAATTCACCGAGCAGCAGGGCTACACCGATGTTGAAGATCAGCACGAAGAGGGAAGCCATGATGATCACACTCAGCCGGGAAATCAGCGAAGTAGATACTTCGGTGGCGGCATTGAGTGATTTGAGTTTGGCGAGCTCGTAACTTGTTTTGGCATAGGTTTCCACCCGCTCTAGTAAGGATTCGATTTCGTTTACGGGGGTATCTGTTTCCATGATCTTGTGCTATGCGGGTGAAATAAAAAAAACAAACGGAAACCTCGCCAGATGTAATCCCTTGAGTATTCCCGTTTGCTGGTGGTGTGTAGGTGGAACTTAATTAGCGGGATGAAAACTAGCGCATTCCGTCACCGACTCTGGCCGCGGTTCTGGAAGCAGCTTCATCTACTTTGTGCTTTCCTTCTTTGGCCAGCTGTGTGGCTTCGTCGGTCACGCTTTCGATTTTTTCAGCGAGGCCTTTGACGATCTCATCGAATTTGGCGCTGAGATCATCTACGTAGCCTTGGCTTTTTTGAGAAATTTTGGTGCGAGTGGCCGATCCTTTGTCGGGAGCGAACAGTACGCCGAGAGTAGCACCGATGGCAACGCCAGTCAGTACGCCTAGAAAAACATTTCCTGCACTCATGATAAATGGTGTTTAGATGTGATGAATGGTGTGTTGAAAAACTGGATCATCAAGATGATAATCCTTAAAAAGGGGGCTTTCCCTATGGAAATCAAAGAATCTTCCTGCCTCTAACGACTTGGAGCAATACGGCGATCACGGCGATGACGAGCAGAATATGAATGATTCCGCCAGCACTGTAGCCGATGAATCCGATTGCCCAGGCGATGACCAGGACGACCGCAATGATGTAAAGAATATTTCCCATGACTGGATGTTGTGAAGGGTGAGTGTGATATTAAGAACCCATTTGGTGGTGCCAGAATGTACCTGACTGGGTTTGGTGACGTGAAGTGACGATGAGCAAGTGCCGTAACCGATTACAAGTCTGTAAACATTACTTGCAACTCTTCCTCGGTTTTACCCAACTTGGCTTGCAGCCTGCCCAACAATTCGTCTTCTTTACCCTCTACGAGTAGGACATCATCGTCAGTGAGCTGGGCAAACTTTTGCTTTAACTTGCCTTTGAGCTCATTCCAGTTGCCAAGTAGTTTCGTTTGGTTCGATTGGTTTTTCATCGTGATTCATGGATTAATTTGTGATAGGATAAAGGTAGGTTTTCTACTGCCCGACCATGTTACAAATACGAAGAAAGGAATTGTAGATATCCCACAACGCAAAGCGTCCCCTTTCAGACCATTGCTGAATCAGGGACGCAGTTGAATGTCAATGACTTTTAGCCTATGCGGAGTCCATAGACTGTAGGCAAGGGGGTAAGGGTCAAATGTTGATTCCCTGAATAGATCCTAGCACGCCAAAAGCTTGTAACAGCCAAATGATTACCGCAATGACGACGACCACGTTGAGGATGCTTTTGATTTTCCGGTCCATCGGAATGAAGGCATTGATCAGCCAGAGGATCACGCCTACGGCGATCAAGATGATGATGACATTTAAAAGTGGCATAAGCTAATGTAAGAAGGTGGATGAACAAGATGTAAAAAAGAGTAGCCTGATTATTCAAGAATTGAGTTCCCCCTCGGCCCTTTGGGGCGAAGAGGAGACTGCTTTTGGTATCATTTCGGTAGTCTTTTGAGGCAGCACATTCTGCTGCGCTTCCAGCGTGAGCCGCGCCATGAGGTAGCTCGCCGTTGATTCTGCCCCTTGATTGAGGTTCACGTGCATTTCTTCCAAGCCGTCATAACAGCCGCTGGTGCAGGGATTGTAAACAATTTGATGACGGCTGTTTTTTCCCAAAAACCAATCGAAAGCCTTTTTCATCTTGCTTTTGTACTCTGCCACCCTAAACACCTCATAAAACTGGTTCAATGCCAGGATCGTGTAGGCCACGTCGATGGGTTGCTCGGCGTGGCGGGCAGGTTCTGCGCCCTTTTGCAGCCAACTTTCGTTGGAGATGACCTGGATTTCATCCTCACTGAAAATCACCGAGAGGAGAAAATCAAAGGAAACCTTTGCGATGCCTTTGTAAACAGGTTTTCCCGTGTCCAGCCATGCACACAACAGGGCTTCTGGCAGTAGGCTATTGGCGTAAGTCAGATAACTTTCATACCACTGCCAACCGGCCTCGGACTCATGTCGGTACATTTGCACCAGGCGATCCGCGAGGGTCTGAATGATGCGGGAGACTGTAGCCGAATGCTTGTGGAGGTTGTAATAGTACAAACCCTTGATGGCAAAAGCCATGGCGCGGGTCGAGTGCATTTCCTCAACACGCGGCAGAACTTGCTTCATGATAGCTTCGGCAGTAGCAATGAATGCGGGGGGCAAGATGGCCGCTTGTGAGACCAAATACCCTAATGCCCAAATGGCTCTTCCATTGGCATCAGAGAGATTGGTCTCGCCATTTTGTATGGTAAACTGCCGATCGACATCCACATAATTCAAAAAATCGCCATCCGGCTGTAGGCAGTATTCGATAAAATCCAGATAGATCCGCATGTAGCGCAGATCAGAATCCTCTCCACAACACGCATAGTGCATGCACATGGCGATCAGCGCCCGTGCATTGTCATCCACGGTGTAGCCCGAGCTGATGTCTGGCTGGTTGATTTTTGAAAATTGGATAAAGCCAAAGTCCGTCGTCATCTTCTGCAAATGATCGAGGTCGATGGGAGGGAGGCGGTAGTTCAGTTCAATTTTTTTGTGGGTTTCATCTTCGATCACCCGCTGAAACAGCAGGGCATGGGCAATGGCTGAATTTTCCCACGCGGTAGGCACGATCAATTGTAGGGTGCTTGAGCTAAAATTTGCCCTCAGGGTGTCGTCACCCATCAGGAGGTTGACGCTTTCGGCGAGTTGTTGAGAATCTTGAAAGTCGATGATGATGCCAGTGTCTTCGCTCAGCATCTCCCGCGCATGGGGTATTGGCGTGGAAATCACCGGGCAGCCACAACTCATTGCATAAGAAAAAGTCCCACTCACAGCCTGGTTGGGGTCTTTGGAGGTAAACAGATACAGGTCGGTCAGCTGTAGATACTCCAGCAAATCCGGCAAAGGCAGGTAGCGATTGATGAAGACCACATGATTTTGAAGCTTCCATTTCTTGACCTTCCTCGCCAGCATGTTCCGATAGCGCTCTCCTTCTGTTTGGATCACGCCAGGATGGGTCTTGCCGATGAGCAAAAATAGCGCTTCCGGATTGGCCTGGATAATGGCTGGCATGGAGTCCAGCGTCGTTTCAATTCCCATTCCCGGACCCAGCAGCCCGAAAGTGGAGAGCACTTTCCTGCCCGTAAAGCCATATTTCTCCTTCAGCAACGATTTATTCAAATGCGGCACAAGGTGGGTGCCATGTGCAATGACTTCGATTTTTCCCCTTGACACCCCATAATCCGATATGAGCACCTGCGCTGCATTGTGGGTCATGACGACCATGGACCTACAAGCGGCAGCCATCTGCCTCACATGCTTCCGCAACGCTTTTTTGGGACGAGGAATGACTGTGTGAAACACCAAGATGACAGGCTTGATGAGGGCTTCCAGAAACTGCAAAAAATCGGCGCCGCCGTTGTGCTCAAAAAACCCAAATTCATGCTGTACCAGCACGATTCGGACTTGCTCGCTGTCATTGAGATCGCGGGCCAGTGCAATGTATTGAGCGGAATCATTGGTATTGAGGATCCGGTTGACCTCGTCTGGATACACGTGCGAAGCAATTCCAGATTCCAGTGCACAAATTTTGAGCGAGAAGGAGTCGATAAACTTAGTTCCTAACGCTTTGAACAAATCTTGAGAGTAAGTGGCGAGTCCACATTCCCGAGGAGGATAAGAACTGAGGAATATGATTTCTGGAAGGTATTCGTCTTGAAATCCGTCATTCTTTTGATTAGGCAATTTATCACGAGACAGCAAAGCAGAAGCTGCCTCCTTTCCATTGTGAGATATGGGGTTGATATTCATTATGCAAGGGTTGTGAAATGCGCATATCACCACGAAATCAGTACAACAACAATTCTTTTACAAGCGCAGATAAACTCACCGAAGCGCAGGCGATTCGCTCATCTGCCGCTCCGTAATAGATGTAAAGTGTGTCACCAAACAAGGAGGTTCCTGTCGGGAAACACACGTTATTGACTTCTCCAGTCAACTCCCAGTCAAATTCGGGACTAAACAAAGCGAAGGGCAGCCGGGAGATTTCCTTCCGTGGATCTTCCAAATCCAGCAACGCAGCACAGGCAGTGTACACATATCCCTTGGCCGTGTCATAGACCCCGTGATAAATCACCAGCCAGCCCTCCTCCGTTTCAATCGGCGGACAGCCACCACCGATGTAGCTTATTTCGTGGTCGTGTTTTGAAACAAGTACAATGTTGTCTTCTAAATGAAGAAAGTATTCCTCCCAGAAATTTTTGGTCAGATCCGCGATTTCGTCAACAGCTGTAATCTGAATATCTGGTTTGATCCGATGTAGAAAGGTTAATTTGCCATTGATTCTTCTCGGGAAAAAAATGAGGTTTTTGTCCCACAGGAGCACCGGCTTGTCTTTATCTCGCGAATGCGCATTGCTGTCAGGCCGAGAATATAGCCGATTGCGATCGTTGAAGCGGGCATATTTTTCCCCGATTGCACCATGAGATGCTGCGAGATGTATAAACTCCTCGTACGTGAACTGGGGCACGATGATACCTTGCTTTTCGAAGCGTTTGAGATCCGTAGAAGTGGCAAGCGCTCCCAAGGCATTCACGCCATCGTAGGCACAGTAGGAAAGATAATACAGGTCGTCGATGCGGGTGATCCGGGGATCTTCTACCCCGTGAGACTCGTAGGCGGCTTGCGGGAATATCAACGGTAAATGGAGGCGCTCCACGACGGTGAGGGGGCCGTCCAACTTGCAATAACCTACGGTAGAGTAATTTCCCTTGCTCACCGCACGATAAAACATGTGCACAGTATCCCCTTCTTGAATGGTCGCAGGGTTGAGCACCCCTTCATTTTCAAAACCTAGGTCGGTTTTTCCGATGACGATCCCTTCTTTTTTGATATCCAACCGATCTGATATTTCTGTACGCGACATCATGATTTCCTCATCGCTAACAGGACCACGCCACCGCCTACAGCCATGACGATCACTCCGATAATCGGCGACCACGATAGCCGATTGTCCTTGTCCTTGGTTACTTCTAACTCGCCGATTTCAACGACTTTTTCTTTCGTTACAAAGTTGAGGCCCGTCACAATGGTGATGAGCAAACCGATAACGACAATGACAATTCCTGCGGTTTTCATGATGAAGTTGAATAAGAAGCGAGGGAAGGGATTGATTTTTATACAAACCCCTCGAAGAGGATAAATCCTCCCCGAGGGTATAAGATACTTTTACAACAAGATAATTAACAAAATAACGACAACAAGCAATGCACCCACTGAGAGGTACACCCCTCCACTACGAAGCTCCTTCTTAATGGAGTTCTTTTCCTGCCTCAACTCTTTCCGTTGCTCTGCGCTCATTTCCCGTTTGTCCATGTCTTTGATCTCGTTCAGGCGATTAATCAAAAGCTGGGCTTCTGCGGGTTCCATCGGCTTGGGAGCTGGAACAGTGACTGGGACTGGCTCAGCCGCGAACGAAACTGGCATGAATGTGAACATCATCAAGGCAGTCAGTACACAAATCGCAATTTTTTTCATTTTTATTGAGTTTAACACCCACAACATTGCGGGTGCAATGAAGGAAGATCTCCAATACTCAAAAATCTTTTTTTACTACTTGTCCAATATTACAGTATGCTTAATGAGTTTTATATAATTCGCTGGTTACCTTAGATCATCTTGGATAGGTACTTTCCTTGCTATGGATACAATTAGCGTGAATTTTGGTCGTGAAATATGCACTCCTGAATCATTTACTTATCGAAACCACCATTTAAAATGATAGTCTTTTCAGTACCCTGGCCAGTTTATCCCCAAAATGCCATGCTCAAAAACTTGATCCCAGACGCCAAGACGATGAGAATCAGCAAGCGATGAATCCATACATTGGCATTGGGAATGCGGGCCACGATTCGCACGCCGAGCACGGCACCCACCGCCTGGGCAGCTGCCATGAGCAATCCAAAGCCGATATGTACTTGCCCTGCCCACAAAAAGCTGATCAAAGCAGGCAGGGTAAATAGCATTACCAATAAAAGCTTGATCCCATTGGCCGCAGTCAAGGAATACTTTGCCGACAACACCAGCCCTGCCAGCAAGAAGATTCCGACTCCTGCCTGTAAAAAACCTCCATATATCCCGATCCCAAATAGCAACAAAAGAGAAAGAGGATGTTTGTGACGGGTGCTATCCACCTCCGAAGGTCGAATCCAGCGGCTAGGGTTGACCAGCAGCACGGCGAGCATTACGACCATGAGGATACCGATAGACATGTTCATGAGGTCCTCGTCGAGGTTCACGGCGATCTGTGCCCCAAGTAGAGCCCCCAAAATGGCCGGGATGGCCAACCATTCTACGTGGCGAAGCGCCAGTTTTCCTGCCCGATGATATCCATACACTCCCACCACACTTTGGAGAATGACGCCGACCCGATTGGTCCCGTTGGCGACAGTGGGTGGCAGGCCACACAGCAAAATAAAAATTGGCAAAGTGATCAAAGATCCGCTCCCGGCGAGGGTGTTGATCACACCCGTGAACACGCCAGCAGACACGATCAGGGCATATGTTCCCCATCCCACATTCATGCCTTCCAGCCAGGAGCTAGGATCATTCCAAATCATCAATTGCGGCGCTTGGGTGCTTCTGATAGTGGTCTGGCGCAGCCGGAGAGCACCTGCCCATTCCAAGTGACATTGGCTTGGTAGGCAAATGAATTGCCAGACATTTTGTCGCCGCAAGGCTCGCCTCGGATGGCCACCTGAAGGCGCTGGGCCCCTTCGCCCATGCCAATGGTCACATCATAAGTCCAGAGATTCCCGCTGACTTTGGGAAGTACATAAGGAAATCGAGCTTCGTCAGCGCCATAGTTGGTGCGAAGCAAAAGATCGTTGGGAGGATCGACGCGAAGTTCCCATCCAGGCTCATTGCCCAAAGCCTGCACGTGCTGAATCATCTCGCAGGGCGCTTGGGCCCAGTTGGGATCAAGGGAAGTAATTTGCAGCAAAGCGGCCACTTCCGTGTCGCTAGGGGTGGACACCTGCAATTCTGCAAAAAAAATGGTTCCCGTCAGCGAATCCTTTGACATACGTTGGGTGAGCAACTGTTCTGGATCGAGAATCACGGTCGGCTCATTTGTGGTACAATCGTAGAGTGTCATGCTACCTTGACCGAGAAGAAGCAAGCCCCGAAGAGACGAGGGCTTCGTAGAAGGAATGGAACGGGAAGTGGAAGGCGAAGTAGAGCTAAGCGTCTGTTGGGCAGGGGAGCTACCAGCATCTTCACAAGCACCCGCAAGCAAAGCGAGTAGGCCGACCAATACGGTGAGTGCTAGGTGATTTACTTTTCCCATTTCTCAAATATCAAAATCCGATCGTTCTGGCATTGAATGGTGAGGCTTTCTCGGTTCATTTCGTAGCTCACCGACTGTGTGAGGAGCCGTAAATAGGTTTGTTCCAGTTCCATCAACCCTTCCGGATCCATGCACATCATGCGGGTAGATCCAGGGTTTGCCACCTTGATGCGATTGGTGCCGGGAAAGGAACATTCGGCGAAATAGCGATTGCAGCCCGAATTGCCTGAGATGGAACCATATTCCGAAAATTCCAGGGTGACCTCCGCCCCTTCTACAGGTGTTTGGCGCTCAGCGTCATCGCCATAAGCAGTCAGCCGCCAATTTGTGCCATAGACTTTGGGTCTTTCCATGGTAAATTCTTCTTTGGTCATCACTTCCACGACCCTCCACCATGGAAGGGTATTTTTTCCGC
>DAITMB010000071.1:0-25749 GCA_036835375.1 Bacteroidota bacterium | reverse complement strand
TGGCCGATGTTATAAATTAAAATAGCCGTCCTTTCCGGGCGGCTATTTTTTTGTCCATATTTTCAGCGTGCTTCCCGCTCCGGTTTTCTGCAGCTAAAAATAATCTCACATTCAAAGCGCGGCCACACTCTCGCTAGGCACAAAGCCCACCAACTCCCCTGATTCTGGATCCTGTACACGAATTTGTTGCCATTCGCTGATGCGTTCGCCCATATACACTTTGATTCCCGGACTCAACGTAAGAAGTTCTCTTTGACCTTCTGGCGCCTCCCGAATCACGGTCTGCAGGATCACAATCGCCTGCCCATTGGGCCGAGCAGGATCAGAAACACTTCGCAGCCAAATACATAAGATCAAGCCAATCCCCAGCGCGAGGCCACTGCGCAAGCGCCAAGCACGAATGCGCGACCACCTCAGGCTAAGGCCCATCATCAACGCCATCGCTGTGCTGAAACAGATGGCGAGCCAGCTCCACCCCGAGGGACCCACCCGTCCAATGATTTCGCGCCAACTCCGCTCGATATTCAACTCTGGGCGTGGCAAAATGTCGCTGCGAATGCCCCGTTGCACGTAGCTGAGATTGCTCCGGGTGAGTTTGGAGGTTGGTTCGTGGCGAAGACCTTTTTCAAAAGCCCAAACTGACCGGCCCAAGTCCCCGCGTTGGTAAGCCGCATTTCCCCAGTTGTGAAACAGCGCCAGAGAGCGCTCCCCCGCCCGATAGAGTGAATCATAGATCGTCGCACTCCTCCCATAGTCGTGGGCTTGATATGCTTTTTCGGCAGCATCAAAACTGGGATCAGCCTGCACACTCATCCAAGACAGGACCATCAATGCCGCGCAAGCCATGACTCGGGGCCATAGATTCACTGGCTTGGACTCTTTGGGATCTCCCAACGGAGGAGCTAATGACATCAGATGATCAATGAGCGAATTGATGTCCTTGACCAAGCGAGGGTTTATTGCTGGCGCATGGCCATAGGCCAAGGTCTGACAAGTGTGGATCGCTTGAAGATAGCGATCTTGTGTCTCGCGGGGCCAAGAAGTGCAAGCAAGGATTCCAGCCAATGTTCCCGGCAAATGGCTTTCTCGCGGCAAGTTCAGTCGCTCTTCTGCGATGGCCCACATGGCTTCCAGCAATGCGGCACCAGCTTCTCTCGGTTGCTTGGCTTGGACAGCCTTCTGTGCACGATGCCGCTGTGAATCAATGCGCAGCCGAAGCCGTCGCTGTTGTTGATACACAGGGTCTTGCAACTTGCGTTGATAGCGCCGCCATAACAGCGCGCCAAGGGAGAAAAGTAGCCAAGGCAAAGCCATCAATTCCCAAGACCATCGAAGAACCCATTCCTCCGCCTGCATTCGAAGACCGCTCCGCATGGGAAAAAGGACAGGACTAAAAGTAAGATCGTCGGTGGAGCTTCTCGCTGCAGAATCGACCGCTGTGACAAGCGCTTCCCCGCTGGCCAGTAGGCGCAGACTGTCGCCTCCGAGCTGTCGAAAAGAGCGACTGACCGGATCGAAAAAACTCAACACAGGCACTGGAATCGAAAATGTGCCCGGCGTTCGCGCCACAAAGGAATAGGTGATCTGCCTGCCTTTGCCATCTGGTGTAGGGACGATCTCAGGAGGAAATCCTTCCAGTCCCGGCGGCAGAGATAAAGCAGGTGCAATCAACAGCCCAAAATCTGCTTCCCCACGAAACGCTAAGACGATTTGGCTCTGCATCCCTGTTTCAAGGAGGCTATCAGCGAGCCGAGCGTCTAGTTCGAGGCTTCCGACCAATCCCGAAAAGTCCAGTGGGCGGCCCTCAGCCGGCAATGGCAGCACCTCCAGCTTTTTTCTGCCGGAGGCGATTTGATATCGATAATCACGAAAATCAGGCTGAAATTTTCGTTGAAATACTTCCAATTCATTCTGCGGCTGCCTTCCCGCCCGTGGAATCGCAATTGTCATGGCCACGGGCAGGCTATCAAGAAAGACCGTACCTGCTGCTTGAGGAATGAGCTGAAATGTGCTGATTCTGGTCCGGATATAGCGTTTGCCTTGTGAAAACTCAAGGGTCCGCTCATTGCGACTCGGTATGGTCGTGACGGAAAATCCGGGAAACTGAGGAGTTCCTTCCCGGGAAATATTACCCACCTGACCCGCCAAATCTGCTTCGATCCACAAGTCATAGGTCAGTTCTACTGGCTCTCCGGCATAGATACGGGTGCTAGACAGGCGTGCCTCCACGCGAATGGACCTCCCCAGCGAACGCTCCAATTCCCTGCGCAAGGCAAGGTCTTCTTCTGTGAGGTCTGACACCGGGGCGACCACCTGCACTTCTACAGGAGAAGTACTGAGGATTTCTGTGCCTATCTGTGCGGTGGCTGTGCTGATGAGGTAGGTGCCTGGGCGTGAAGCCTTGAATTCGAAGCGATAAACCGTTTGTGTGGTCAGGGTTCCTTGAAGATTGACCATCTCTTGCGTGGCAGTAGGACCACTGATCTTGGTGAGCCGATCGAACATCGGAAATTGAACCTGCTTGCCTTCTCCGCCTGTCAGGACAAACGCTATTTCAAATGGCTCATCGACCTGCACGTCGCTTCCCTGCACCTGCACCCGAAATTGCTGCGCCCACAACGAAGGGAGCAGCCAGGCAATCAGCGCGATCATGGACAATCTTTTCGACATGAGGCAGGAGAATAATGGGGTCACATGAGATCAAATGGAACAGCGGGATGATGGAGCAGATTCAAATGAGCACGAGTCTGTTGCTCACAATACTTTTCTAAACACTGAGCTCAGGTCTTCTGCTGCTTTCATGAGTTGCTTGCGACGCGTCTCTAGTTCCATGCTCCCCTGGGCGTCTATCAGGCCCAGCCAATAATGTGTGCTACGCAATTCTTCGATGCAGTATTTAATTCTGGTGCGATACTCCACTTCGTTAGGCGCTTCCTGGGCTTTCACCAGAAATTCCCCAGCCAATCCCGACACACGGACCAATTGACGGAGGTCTTCGACATTGGATACCGTCATGGGAATAATTTTTCCAAAATCTCTGACGGCCTGTGCCAGTTGAAAAGTATGGTTAGCCAAACTTTGCAAATTTTTCTGGGCATTGTTCATAAGATCACGTTGGCTGTTTGGAGAAAAGAAAAATATTCTGGTTTCGGAAATCGCAGGCGTTCATTAGCCTTTCACCAATCTTTGTTTCCACGAATCGCGCTTTTGCTTCGGTTGTTTCGCAGGCTTTGTTGCACCTGCTGCTCTTGCACCTCCAGCCTCCGCAGCATTTGCTCTGCCTCCTCGGGCGTCATGGGCTTCGATGGCGGGGGGGAAGCGGGAGCATCTTCCTCTGAGGATTCGCTAGACTGTTCTTCGTTCTGATCTTGATCAGGGTCCTCCTGCTGTTGTTGGTCCTGCTGCCGCTCTTCGGATCGCTCTTCCTCTGCCTGAGGTGGTTGATCGCGCGCTTCGATTTGCCGTTGCGCAAAGCTGAGATTATAGCGAGCGTCCTCATCCGTGGGCTGAAGGCGAAGTGACTGTTTGAAAGCCGTTTCGGCCGCATCGAAATCCTTGCGTGCGAGGTGTGCATTTCCAAGGTTGAAATACGCACGAGCTGCAATTCCCTCATCTTTCAGTTGAGCAGCAGCCCGACCATAGGCACTCGCCGCCTGATCATAGCGACCTTGCTGGTAGAGGGCATTCCCTAGATTGTAGGCGGCCATTTCCACATTTGGAAACTGATCCAGTGCCTTCCGATAACTGATTTCAGCTTTCACCCATTGCCCCTGAGCATAAGCTTCGTTTCCCTGGCGCATTAAATACCGGAGTGCTGGCGGCCCTTGCTGCGCGATCATTTCCATCGGCAGCAAGCCAATGAATGTAACAGACAACAAGAAAACTGCCTCGAGAAACTTCATGTCGATTGACCGATTCGTAGTGAAAAAAATGATTCGAGCGAAAGGGCGAAAAGGGCAAGCAGGAGCATCCAGGAAAATTGGTCCTCGTAATCAGTCACATATCTCTCGTCGAATTCCTGCTCTGAGAGGGTGCTCAGGTCTTGTTCCAGCCCTTGCAGGGTCGCCCGGATGTCTTCGAGCGGTCGATACTTACCGCCGCCAGCCTCCGCAATCGCAGTGAGCACCTCGGGATTGAGTCGAGACATCACCGGATTCCCGTCCCGGTCCCGCTTGTTGCCCGTGAGGGTTCCTGCGACATACTCGGGAATAACGGCTCCTTGTGGCGAACCGAGGCCCACGCAGTGGATGCGAAGCCCTTGATCACGTGCCGTTTGTGCCATTTGCACGGCTTGACCTTCATGGTCCTCTCCGTCCGTGATGACGATCAGCGCCCGAAACGTCGCCTGATCCCCCGCAAATGCTTCTGTGGCCAAGCGAATCGCTTCGCCGATCGCTGTGCCCTGCCGGGCAATGAGATCGGTGCTGATAGGCTGAAGGATGCTGAGCACCGCTGCGTAGTCGCTCGTCAGTGGTACTTGCACAAAGGCATCCCCTGCAAATACGATCAAGCCGATGCGATCTCCTTCCAGCCCAGAGACCAATTCCCGAATCAAGAGCTTGGCCCTCGCCAGGCGGTTGGGCTGCTCGTCTTCCGCCAACATACTCGTTGAAATGTCCAGCGCAACAATCAAGTCCACACCCCGCTGTTTCACCCGCTCATAACGTCGACCAACCTGAGGATTGGCCAGCGCGAGTACGATCCCAATGACTGCGATCAGACTGAGGATCCCGCGACGAATCTGCCTGCCCGGGATCAAACTTACACCCAAGCGCTGGAGTAATTCACCCTCGCCCAGGGCTTGCCAGCCTTGACGCTGCCGCCGCCGAAACCAACCGTAAAGCACGATCAGGGGCAGCAGGAGCAGCAGTGCCAAGAGCCATTCGGGATGTTGCCAAGTGATCATGTTGAAAGTCGGCTGAAAAAATATACAAGAGAAAGCAGGAACATGAAAAGGGGTAGATGGGTGATCAACGCTGATTAGGCGTCTGGTAGTCCTCTGGCTGCCGCGTATCGAATGCCGATTTCTAGCAAAAAAAACATCAACGCGCATAAGGCAAAAGGCCAATACCATTCCTGATACCTGATGAAACGCGTCACCTCTATCCGTGTTTTTTCGAGCTGATCGATTTCCTCATAGATTCGGTCCAAGCCCACTTGATCGGTTGCGCGAAAATACTTGCCATCTGTACCAGCGGCAATTTCCCGGAGGAGAGCTTCGTCAATTTCTACCAGCTCTTGAACGATCACCCGATTGCCAGCAAAGTCAGTCTTTGGGACATCCGCTAAGCCATTGGTCCCCATACCGATCGTGTACACGCGAATGCCATACTGCTGTGCCAGATGCATCGCATCAATGGGACTCACCTCAAATCGATTGTTGACCCCATCGGTCAACAGAATGATAACCTTGCTCAAAGTCTTACTTTCTTTCAAGCGAAGCACCCCGGTAGCCAGCCCGAGACCGATGGCTGTGCCGTTTTCCACCCAGCCTTGCTGCACCGTGCGGAGAAGCAGCTTGAGCACCTCGTGGTCATTGGTGAGGGGAGCTTGGGTAAATGCTTTGCCCGAAAACACCACCAAGCCGATTTGGTCATTGGGTCGCTTGTCAATAAAATCTGAGACAGTCGTCTTGGCGGCTTCCATCCGGTTGGGCTGAAAGTCCATGGCATTCATCGAGGTTGAGATGTCGAGGACCATCATGATATCAATGGCATCGGTCTCGATTTTTTCTTCTACCTGGCTTTGGCGAGGCTGCATCAGCGCCAAGACCAGCAGGACCATCGATAGCATTTTCAGCCAAGGGCGTAGGGCCCAGAGACGCATGCGCCAAGACTGCCGCCGCAACAACGATCCGCTACCGGGCAGGGGCAAGGCCCTGCGACGAGGATACTCCAGCCAATAGAGTAGCAACCACGCCACGGGTAGCAAAAAGGCCAATGCCCACCACGGCTGCGCCCACTGCAATTCTGTGATCCAGTTCCAGGGTTCGTTCATGAATAGGAGCTAGGATAATGGCGGACTTGGGAGCGAGACATTCGGTCCACCCAACTTTCTCTGTGCTTGGAAAAAATCCCCACATGACCCAAAAATAGCGGAAGACTGGCCAGTAGCCAATAAAGCCCGAACGGTCGAGGAGATTTTTCTGAGAAGTGAGGCACTCGTGCGAGACGAAACAGCTTCATGCCCGGGGTAGCCTGCCATGGGCCTTGGTCTGTGATTGGAGCGAGGAGGCTACGAAGCACCAAAGCTGCCAAAAGAGACAGTGTCCCAGCTACAAGCGGTCGCGCGAACATCTCGGCAGACCACATTTCCCCTCCTTCCTCAAATCCCACAAAGGATTGCCCAAGCCACAACAAGCCCCCCATCATAAGGCAAGTCATGGGGAGCAAATCTGTAATTCCTGCCAACATCCGACGCCCGGGATCTGCCATTCGACCATATGCTTGCAGGAATTGAAGCCTATTCACAACGCCGAAGGGTTGACTTTCTTCGAAGAACTCGGCCAGTTGCCGCCGAAACGTGTCTATTTGTTCGGTAGATGGTTCCGATCCCGCATACCGCTGAGCATCTCGGGCCTTCATGCTCGCCACAAGTTGGGCAAAAGACACAGCCGGAAAGCCGATCGGCTTCTCCAATCCTTCCAATTCCCCAGCAGCTACACTGATGGCAGGAATTTGAAAATGTTCGTGCAAAAAATACCGAAGGGTGCGCTGAAGCAGGGAATATTTCTCGGATTGGGAATTGATTCCTGCAATGAATTCCAGCCGTTGCGTCGCCATCGCGATGGCGGAGGGGGGAGGCAGATTTTTCGTGCTGGGACCATAGCTTCGAACAAACCCCATAAGCCAAAGCAGTGAGAGGAGCAACAACCCAAAGGCCATTAGCCCAATTGGAAGCCACTCTAGCCATGAGACGGGCAAAGCAACCAAGGCTTTAATGGGGCGGGGAGCTTCCTGATCCCCCGGCGCCGAGCGACTCACGACCACTACGTCGGTAGTGCGGAGGGTGTCTATCCGGCCTGCTGCATTCATCACTGGTAGCGGCGGAAGCGGATGAATTCCTTCTTGAAACGTAATCAAAAATAGCGTTTGATCCACTACTTTCCATACTTCCCAAGGACCGAGGAGATTCCGGGATATTTCTTCCAAGCTACCCGGAGAAAGCTCCACCTGAAGAGGTTCTCCGATCAAAATGCTGTCTTGCGTGACTTCGTAGCTGCGTTGGGCAATACTCACAGGTAGAGAGAAGCCCAACTGAATGATTAGAAATCCACACACCACGCGCATAGCAGAGGCAGTGAGAAACACTGGCTTCGTCGTCCGCTGGCTAGAGCGGTGAGTGGAGAGATGGGAGGGAGCTTCTTCAAATACTTTCATCTTCTGGCACCTCGCTGAGAAAAAAGCCGCATGAAGGCCTGGGTATAGGATTCTTCCAAGCTCATCGACACAAAATCAGCACCACTTCGGCGAAAACATTCCCGGGTGGCAACTAAGCGGGATTGAAAAGAACGGGCGTACGCTTCTCGAATTGCCAATACATTGGTATCAATCAACAGGGTCTCGTGGCTTTCTGGATCGCGGACACTGAGCAAGCCCACCTTAGGGAGCGCTGTTTCTAAAGGGTCATACAAGTGAATGCCGATGACATCGTGCCGCCGGCGTGCCAAGTTCAAAGCTTCTTGATACGAAGCAGGGTCTTGGAAAAAGTCGGAGAGTATGAATACAATCGAGCGTTTTTTGAGAAAATTACTCAAGTGCCTCAACGCATCTGCGAGGTTGGTGCCGTCAGACGTGGTGCCAGGTTCGAGCAGTTCGCGAATGATTCGGAGGACATGATTTTTGCCTTTCTGCGGCGGGATAAATCGCTCGACTTCCTCGGTGAAAAGCATGGCACCCACCTTGTCTTGATTGCTAATCGCGGAAAAAGCCAGCACTGCTGCGATTTCGGCCATCCACTCCTGCTTCAGTTGCAAGCGCCCATCTGCTCCCGGGCGAGTCCCAAACCGGGTGGAACTACTCACGTCCACAACCAGCATCACAGAGATTTCACGCTCTTCTTCATATACTTTGATGTGGGGGGTCTGTGTACGAGCGGAAACATTCCAGTCGATGGTCCGCACATCATCGCCGATGACGTACTCCCGCACCTCGCTGAAGGACATTCCCTTTCCTTTAAATGTGCTATGGTAGCTTCCCGAGAACATTTGTCTGGAAATCTCCCGGGTCTTGATTTCGAGCCGCCGAACGCGCCGGAGGAGTTCGGCAGTCTTATCATTGGCCTGATCTTCCTTCATGAGGGTAAGGTACATATTCGGATCGTGCTGGAGAAGTTTTCCGCAAGGATTGGGCCGAATCCTGAGCCATCACAGCTCTTGCCCCCCTTCTCGTGGATGCATGTAGCAGGATTCTCTGCTGATTTCTTCTCCTTCTGTTCCTTCTGGCTATCTTCGCCACATGGGAAAAAAATTGCAGATCGAAGAGATGGGCCGCCTCAGCCCCGAAGCCTTTCAGGCAGCTGCAAAAATCCCGGTCATCCTGCTCCTAGACCGGGTCCGCAGCATGAATAACGTAGGGGCAATGTTTCGCACGGCTGATGCCTTTCGGCTGGAAAAACTCCTACTTTGCGGCATCACCCCTACCCCACCCCACCGGGAGATCAACAAAACGGCCCTCGGCGCAGAACACAGCGTCGCGTGGGAAGCCATCGCCGACGCCGTGACGGCTGCACAGACCCTTCAAGCCGCAGGCTATACCCTGCTGGCGTTGGAGCAGGCTGAGGGAAGCGAGGTGCTTGGGGACTTTTCTGTGGATCCCGCTCAAAAATATGTGCTCATGATCGGTCATGAGATCGACGGAGTGACACAAGAACTGATCGACATGGCTGCATTCACCCTCGAAATACCGCAATTCGGGACAAAGCACAGCCTCAATGTCGCCGTAGCCGCAGGAATTGCCCTTCACCACCTCGCGATGGGATTTCATCGTGGAGGCGGCCCTTCCTGACTCCACTTGCGAGACACGCAGGAGGCGTTTACTTTTAAGAACTGTTTGCTAAAGCCCAATTCCTACATTTTCTCATCCCTACTTTTTCGACATGAAGCATTTATACCTTTTCCTGTGGCTGATTATGGCTACTTGGGCTTGCCAAAACAAGACTGATTCCCAGTCGAGCGATACGCCTCCTCCGACTTCGGAAGCCGTGGTAGATTCAGCACTGCTGCGATTCGAGGTGCAAGTGCAAGAATTTGAGCGACAGGATCAGGTCAAATTTCCTCCTACGGGTGTCACACTGTTCACGGGGAGCTCAAGCGTGCGCTTGTGGCGAACGATCGAAGGCGACCTGAAACCTCTGCCTGTGATCAATCGTGGATTTGGTGGCTCTACCTTTCCAGAGCTCAACCATTATTTTGATCGATTGGTGCTACCCTATCGTCCTCGCCTGGTCGTGGTGTACGAGGGCGACAATGACCTGAGCGATTCCTCGGCTACGCCTGAAGAAGTGCTGGCGGGGCTTCATGATTTTCGCTTGCAAATGGACCAAAAGTTGCCCCATGCGCAGCTATTTATGTTGGCCATCAAGCCTTCGCCAAGTCGTCGTGGCTTGCTGGACAAAGTTCGCCAAACAAACGCCTTGATGGAAGCCTACTGCGACACGGTGGAGAAAGCCACCTTTTTGGATGTCTTTAGCCCAATGCTGCGGCCCGATGGCGAGATCGACGGGCAGTATTTTATCAATGATAGCCTCCACATGAATGCAAAAGGCTATGAACGCTGGAAAGAAGTCATTCTTGAGCCGCTTTTGGAAGGGTACGCCAAATGATCTCTAGCAACGCAAAGCTTCATCCTCCTTAATTTCGCTTTCAAATTCAATGGCATCGCCAATTTATTCCTCCTCCACCTCTCATAAAAGTCAGTTATCAATGAATAAACGCCCCATCAAAACGGCACTGTGTGCCTTTGGAATGTCTGGGAGGGTGTTTCATGGTCCTTTGTTGGAGGCACATGATGGGTTCGAACTGGTAGCAGTGTGGCAGCGCTCCTCCTCCGATGCGCAAGACCTCTATCCGAAAATACGCATTGTTAGGACCTACGAAGAGATTCTGGCAGACCCCAGCATTGAGCTTGTGGTCGTCAACACCCCCGAATACACCCATGCTCCCCTTGCTGAGCAAGCCCTCCAAGCTGGAAAGCACGTCGTTGTAGAGAAGGCATTTACCGTCACTGTGGCTGAAGCAGATCGCCTCATCGCACTTGCGAGGGAAAAAAGGTTGGTACTGAGCGTATTTCAAAATAGGAGATGGGACAGCGATTTTTTAACGATTCAGCATCTACTACAGCAAAAAACGATCGGACGAATCGTAGAATACGAGGCAAATTATAATCGCTACCGCCGGGACGTGAAGGATTCTTGGAAGGAACAAAAGCTTCCCGGCACGGGCATCCTCTACAACCTCGGGTCTCATCTCATCGACCAGGCGCTGGTTTTATTCGGATCTCCCACCACCGTGTGGGCGGATTTACGCATGCAGCGGACCGCTGCCCAGGTACCAGATCACTTTCAACTCGTGCTAGGGTATCCCGACTTGAAGGTCAATTTGCGCGCTGGATACCTTATTCACATGCCCCCACCGAAATACATTGTGTTTGGCGAGATGGGGACCATCGCCAAGGCTGGGGTTGACCCACAAGAAGAAGCCCTCGCCGCGGGACAGAAGCCCGGAACTCCAGGCTGGGGGGAAGAAGACCCCAAGAATTGCGCTTCCGTTTCGCTCGATGATGCTTCGGAACAGATTTATCGAGTCAATACCTTGCCCGGCAACTACCTTACTTTTTATACTCAGCTTCATGAAGCCGTCCGTGAGGGTTCCAGCAACTACCTCAAAGGAGAAGATGGCCGACGCGTGATCCAAATCATTGAAGCAGCCCAGCAAAGCTGGAAGGAGGAACGCGTGATTCACTTGTCTGCGCTTGCATGACGTTGAACATTTGCGAAAAACGAGCTGAAGGCTCAGAAAAGGCGTTTCTGCATCAAAGCGAGGACAATTGGGACATTAGACTTGTTCATGGAAATAACTTTAATTTTCCTTGCACAGTCTGCGAAAAGCACCTAATTTTGCAGAACTTTCTTGAAATATAAATGGCTGAGAGATTCAATTTCAGCACTGTTTCTGGAAAAGTCGAGAGGCCCGGGTGGCGGAATTGGTAGACGCGATGGTCTCAAACACCATTGGAGCGATCCGTGTCGGTTCGAGTCCGACCCCGGGTACAGGAATTTCCTCAAATTAGCTCACGCCAAGTGCGTGAGCTTTTTTTTATGGTTGGACTTCAGCGAGCGCGTTCTCTGAGAATATTTGAATAGGCTTCTATCTTCCCAACCACACTATGCGGAGATACATTCAGGAAGAGAAATGCGAAGAAAAAATACAGTTTAGCACCAAGGGGAGGGAAAGGGTCAATTGTCAATGCCTAGCTGGCCCGCTGCCCAAGCAAGAGCAGCTTGCGTCTTGGCGTATTTGGCTTGAATCCCCAGCAACTTCAACTCAGCTTCTATGAGTTGGCTTTCCCAAATGTTGATTTCAAAAAGAGAGCTTTCGCCTTGCCGAAACAGTTGATCTTCCGCCTCCAGCAATTGCTGATAGCTGCTCACATTTTGTTCGCTCAATTCCAGCTGGGCATAAAGGGTTGATAATTGCTCGGCATAGATGCGAACTTTCGCCCACAGCTCTTGACTTTTTTCATCTTGCTTCCACTGCATATCTTCGATTTTGATCTTGGTCAATCCCAGATCACCGCGCGCTTCTCTCAAAAAGAGGGGAAAGCTCATTTGGAAGCCCCATTTGTAATTATTGGTAAACAACCGGGGGTCATACACGCCGCCATTTTGTGGAGCAATTGGTTCGTTGAGCGCGGCATACTCTATGTTCAACTTGGGTTTGAGCTTTTCGGCTTTGAGGCGGCGCTCAATCTGGAGGGAAGCCAACTCGTAGCGAATGGTCTGAAGATCGGGATGCCGAAAATTCAACTCTGACAGAATTTCCATCAAGCTATCGGCCCCCAATGGCGCTACTTCAGCCACTGTCAAGGGTGCTTGTGGCACGAGGGGCGTGCCTTGTTCCCATGGTCTGCGCTCATCTTCCCACAAAAAAATCTGGAGGAATGTGCGAGATTGGATCAAATCAAGTCTGGCCTGGTCCCTGTCGAGCAATCGCTGCTGGAGCTGAATCATGGCCTTGAGCGTGTCTATGGCCGGCAAATCTCCTGCGGAAGACGTATTCTGAATCCATTCGAGGCGCTGCCGAGCGATATCTGCGCCACGCTGGAGAATGTCCACTCTTCCGAAAGCTTCGGCCCAATCCCAGTAGGCGGATGCAGCGTCGTAGAGCAAGTCGTTGAGGCGCGCTTGGCGAGCCACTGGAGCAGCATTCATGCCGATCTCGGCCAGACGAAGGCCTGCGCGCGCAGGATCTATCAACAGCCCCTGACCCAGCGGGAGGTAGGCACCTGCGCGGACCAAGCCAGCCCCGGGAGTAGCATATTCGGGATTCTGATTGATACCAGAAGCCATTTCATATCCCGCTTTGAATGTGAGGCCACCCAACTGAGTGGGCCACGTGAGTCCTCCGTCGAGGTAACTGTAGTAGGTCTTTTCGTCGAAGTATTTTTGCGCGAGATCACCTTCCAGTCTGGGGTCGAAAGCACCCTTGGCCCGGCGAAGGTTTGCATCAGCCATGTCCAAGATCAGGTCTGCTCGCTGGGCTTGTGGATGATAGGTCGTGACGCGCTCTAAAAATGCTTCCAGCCCCAAGAAGCGCTCCGCTTCTTGCCCCGATAGGCTTGGGAACAAGAGGAAGGTAAGCAGCAAAAAGGTCAGGAAACGGTTCATTTCTTCGGTTTTGGCGTTGCTTCTTTTTCTTGTGAAGTAGAGCTTTTACCTGTGTAAAAATCTGGTGGAAATCCATTGAGTTGCCGCCACAGCTCATACCAGAGCGGAACATCGTTGAGCAGGGCAAATGCGCGAACACCTGATCCGACACGCAACAGAGGCGGCCAAGGCTCATCTTTTTGGTCAGGCTCTACGAGTACCCGGTAGTAGCCGTTGACGCTGATGCTGTTTTCGACAGCAAACACCCGCCCTCCAAAGGTTCCAAAAGAAGCATTGGGCCAACCAGAAAACACGAGGGCAGGCCAACCGTCAAATTCAAGTCGCACCATTTCTCCTTTTTTAAGAAGTGGTACGTCAATGGGCCTGACAAAAATCTCCGCAGCCTGGTGCTGCACCAGCGGAACGAGGCTGAGGACGGGTTCGCCTTCTGACACTGTCTCCCCAATACCGGGCTTCAGAGCCTTGTTGATGAATCCCTGCTGAGGCGCTGTGATGTAGCGAAAGCCTACTCGAGTCTTGTAATTGCTCAACTGATTTTGGAGCTTGGCTATCTCCCCTTGTGCCGTAAACCCATCCGAAAGGGCCGTTTGGCGATCTGATCGAGCTTTGGCGATTTTTTCTTGAAACTCGTTTCGGACGTTGTTCCGGTCGATCTGTACGATGGTCAGCTCTTGACGGCTGGCATCTAGTTTGTTTTGTTGGGAAATCTTCTTGGCTTGCGCCTCCATCATGCTATTTCGCTTTTCCTCCCAATCCGTTCGTGACTTTTGACCAGCTTTGTAGAGTGTATCCCAGCGGGCAAATTGAGTCTCGGCAATTTCCTGCCCGATGGTCAAGGCGATGAGGTCTATGCTATCAGACTGCACTTTGAGCTGCGACTGAGTCACCTTGTTGTCAGCTTGCATGATTTTGAGTGCTTGAGCCGCTTCCAGGGCGCGAATCTGTCCGGCCAATGCTTCTGCCTTGGCTTCATACGCTTCGATCCCACCTTGTTTGGCCTCAATCTGAGTTATAGTATTATTGATCAGATTGGGATCAAAATAAGCATCCTTGATTTCGGAGAGAAACAAGATGGTGTCTCCCAGATTCACCGTGTCCCCTTCATTGACATACCACTCCTCAATGCGTCCAGCGATGGTGCTGACGATGGTCTGAGGGCGCTGCGAAGGAGATAGCGTCGTCAATTGCCCTTCAGCCTGAATGTTTTGGGTCCATGGCAAAAACAGGCTGACGATGCCTATGATCATCATCCCAAAGAGCCAGTGGGAAGTTTTTCTGGCAATGGTGGCCTTTGAGATCATGAGGAAGGCATCGTTTTCGTAGAGCGAATCGATGTCTTCCATTCGATTGGGCGAGATGTTCAGCATAGCGTGAAGAGGATCGAATGAACAAAAATCGAAAGGGCAATGACTGAATGAATAAGACGGAGCAAACAAAACGGGCCCGAACGCTTGCCACTATACATCAACCTGTGAAATTAGTTCCAAATAGATCCTTGGCATAAGGCTTGGTAGCGATTTCCCGGAAAGGACCTGAGTCGATGACCGAACCACGGCTCAGAACATATACATTGTCGCACTTGGCTGCGAGCACAGGATCATTGCTGGTGATGATCAGGGTCCAAAGCGGGCAAGCAGTGAGGAAAGAGCCAATCCGGTCGCGTTCTCCATGATCCATCGGCTGAAGAAAATCATCCATGACCAGCAGTCGCGGTCGTTTGGCGATGGCACGGGCCAAGATCAGTTTTCGTGTGATGCTGTCAGGCAACTGGGGGCCTTCTGGCACGAGCTCGGTCTGGAGCCCTTCGGGTAGAGAGTGAATGTATTCATTCAACTCCAGCTTCTCCAAAGCCCAGCGAACACTCTCCATACTGACATTAGCCTGCCCCATCGTGATATTTTCGATCACAGTGCCTCGAAAGAGTACCTTCTGATTGAGACAGTCGCCTATGAATCCGCGAAGGATGATGGGGTCATAGTTTTTCATCGGGATATCATTGTAGGTAATGAAACCCGTATAGTTCTCGTAAAGTCCTGAAATGAGGGTCAGCATCAGGCTTTTACCTGACCCATTGAAACCTGCGATACATACTTTTTCCCCCGGCTGGGCGACGAGGTTGATGTGTTGCAGAGAAGATTGGAGGTCGCCAGGAAAAGAAAAGGACACATCGCGTGCCTTGATGGCCATGGGCAACTGCGTATCTTCTTCTCTAAAATCAATTCCCTTGTGTCGCTCTAATGGTAGGTCTGTAATTTTGCCGAGTTTTTCCATCGCAGTCAACACATCATAGACCGTTTCGGCACTGAGCACAAGCTTTTCTACGGAGTTGATCACCAAGATGATGATGATCTCAGAAGCAACAAACTGGCCGAGGTTGATCTGCCGATCAATGAGAAGGAGCGACCCCAGCACCAGCAGCCCAGCAGTAATGATGGTCTTGAACCCTACAATGTTGCCGAACTGGAAAATGAGCACGCGAAAGTGAGCCTTTCGGGCGCCAAGGTATTTTTTGAGCAGCTCATTGGTCCTCTTGATGGCCAAGTCTGTCTCGCCCGCCAGCTTAAACGTTGTGACAGTGCGCGCAATTTCTTCTAACCAAAAAGCCACTTCAAACTTGTAAGATGATTCTTCCAAGCTAGTATTCAGTCCTCCCGGCCCCGTGACGCGCACAATCAGCAGCAAGATCCCCACCAAGCCTATCCCAAACACAACAAAGAATGGGTGGTAAAAGGACAGAAGAAGCATCCCAAACACGATCTGAAGAACTGCCTGAGAGAAATCAATCAGGATTTTCGAGAGACCTTTTTGAACACTGATCGTTTCAAAAAATCGGTTCACGAGTTCGGGAGGATAGTAATTGGTGAGCATCTCCATCTTCAGGCGGGGAAGTCGCCACGCAAATTCGAAGGCAGCCCTTGCAAAGATCTTTTGCTGAATCACCTCCGTGAGACTAATTTGGAGAATCTGCATGACACCAGCTGCTGCTGTGGCGAAGGTCACCAGCACGATGAGCAACACCCAAGAGGAAGAAATCTCACTGGCGAGCGTAAGTCCAATAATGGCTTGAATGCCCAAAGGCAAGGCGAGGTTGATCAGACCATTGAATATCGCGTAGAGATAAATGTTTGCGATCTCTTTGCGGTCCAAGGACAGCATCCTGAAAAACCTTCGAAGCGGGCGCCCAATGAGCCGCTGGTCAATCCAATCTATAGTTTCAGCCACTGGATGATAGTTTTGCTATTAATACTGATAGGTTTGCTTTAGGTTACGTTGATTCGTTACTTTCTAAAGCGCGGGTGCTTCCAACAAATTTGTGGATCATCCCGGAAGTGAATTGGCCCAGATCAAAGAGGAGGCGAACCGCCGACTGAGCCTGTTTGGAATCACTATGCTCCAAACAGGAAAGCAATCTCGTAAAACTCAATTGAATTCGAGAATATTTTCCTGTGTTGCTTTCCGATCTTTTGTGGAGAGTCTGAGCGCATCTTTGGCTACCAATCGGCTTTTGTTTAGCTTTATCCATCGTATAGGAGGATTCTGCCCTAAAAGCGAAAGCGATTTCCTCTGAAAACCGACCACCGTACTCATCAAAATCCTTAAATTTTGAAATTTAGCAAAGAAATCACGTTCGGACTTTTCGCGGTCATCGCCATTGGGCTACTGATCTATGGGCTGAATTTCATGGCCGGAAGTAAGATATTTGGTTCACCGCTGACCCTCTACGTTAAGTATAATAATGTTGAGGGCCTGAATGAAGGTAATCCGATCCTGATCAATGGCTTGCGGGTGGGTCGTGTGGCAAAGCTGGATTTGAATTTCGCCGAAGGCATCGTGACAGCTACGCTTGAGTTCACCAACTCCCTCGAAATTCCCAAAGAGTCCGAAGCCAAAATCATCTCTACGGATTTGTTGGGGGCAAAAGGGGTGAAAATTGCCATTCCAGATTCGATCGATTCTTCGACCGATTACTTCAATACCGGGGACTATATCAAGGGCACCGTGGAGGTAGGGATCTTTGCCGAGGCAGAGGAACTGGTGACGACCAAAGGGGCGCAGATTTTTCTGCAACTGGGTCAACTTGCCGTCCAGCTCAATGAGATCGTGGCCCTCACCAAGGCCCAACTCAACGACCAGAACAACCAAAACAACATTCGAGCGACGCTGGACAACATTCGCACCTCTTCGGACAACTTGACCAATATCACCTACGAAGTGGACTCCATCGCCAAGGAGATTTCCAAAATTGCTAACGATGCTGTGGCCATCGTGAACAACGTCGAAGGAAACAACGACAACATTGATCAGATCATCACCAATGTTCGCATGACCACAGATTCGCTTGTGACGGCCTCTATCGAGATCAAAGCACTCACGTCTGACGCTGCCCGCGCCATAGGAAAAGTTGACGGCATTGTCTCGAAACTAGACACGACAGGCGGGACGCTCGGCCTGCTGCTCAACGATCGGCAACTCTACGACAGTGTCACCGCGACTACGCAGCAGGTAAATATGTTGCTGCGCGAAATGGAAGCGAATCCCCAGCGCTTCTTTGACGACATCAAGATCTATCTCTGGGATCGAAGCAAAAAATAACCTCTCCAGGCCAGGCACATGTGAGAGCAATAGGAACGAGACCATTCGGGCTTGGGGCCGCCGTCTTGATCCTCCCCATGTTGACTTTATCATTTTCCCCGCCTTTCTATACTTTCGCTGATGCAGCTCCTGCTCGGGTCCATTCGTCGCTTGTACACCATTTCGGAAACTTCAGAGTTGTGTTTGCGCGGTCAGGCGATGGCACGCCCCAGCTACTTGGATGATGCTTTTTTACTTGTCGAACATGGCAAGGTGGCACGTATCGGGCCGATGACATCCCTTCGCCCTCACGACTATTCCGAAGCCCAGCGCATTGATTGCCAAGGAAGACTGGTGCTACCGGGACTGATCGACAGCCACACTCACTTGGTCTTTCCTACGCCAAGGGAAGAGGAATTTGTTGATCGAATTCGGGGCTTGAGTTACGAGGAAATTGGTCGTCGCGGCGGCGGCATTCTCAACACGGCGCGCCACACGGCTGCCATGAGCGAGGAGGAGCTTTACAAAGGACTGGTGGCCAGGGCCACTGAAATCTTGTCACTAGGGACTACCACTGTAGAAATAAAAAGTGGCTATGGCCTCAGCTTAGACACAGAGCTGAAACTGCTTCGGGTAGCCAAACGCCTTCAACGAGAAGGTCCACTCCGCGTAAAAACGACCTTTTTGGGCGCTCATGCCATTCCACAGCTTTTCCAGCACGATCGCCGGGGATATATTGATCTTCTGTGTGAGAGAATGCTGCCTGCCGTTGTGGCAGAAGGACTTGCCGACTACATGGATGTGTTTTGTGATCGGGGCTACTTCACGCCAGAAGAGACCGCTTACCTCTTGGCGAGGGCGGCACAACATGGTCTCCCAGCCAAGATTCACGCCAACGAATTGGGTCGCACAGGCGGGGTGCAAGCTGGCGTGGCTGCAGGCGCTTACTCGGTCGATCATCTGGAAGAATGTGGTCCAGAGGAAATCGCTGTGCTTCGTGGCACGGACACAGTGCCCTGCTTACTGCCTTCGGTAGCGTTTTTTTTGGGAATTCCTTATGGGCCAGCCCGAGAATTGATAGAAGCAGATCTGCCCTTGGCGCTCGCTTCGGATTACAATCCGGGGTCTTCTCCGGGTGGAAGCTTGCCCTTTGTGATGTCCTTGGCTTGCACGCAGTTGCGGATGTTACCAGAAGAGGCGCTCACAGCCCTCACACTGAACGCGGCTTTTGCTCTGCGGGAATCACACCAAATCGGTGCGCTCGCGCCTGGCTATGAAGCAGATTTTTTGATCACGAAGCCGCTCCGCTCCCTGGCTGAGATCCCCTACTCCTACGCAAGTCAGCTCATTGATCGGGTGTTTATCGCTGGAAAAGAAGTTTTCACAGCACCAGAACTTCGCGCATGACAGCTTGAGGCATTCACAATCAAAAACTTTGACAAAAAGCTTCGCTTAGGATGCGCTCATGCATTTTACGCGCTCAGCTGCGCTTTCCAAGAACCCTAAATGCAGTATCTACCAAAAAATCAGTAATGTCCGACTCCTTGCCTTTGGTGATTTCTGTAAGGCGGGGAAGGTGTTGGGCAAAGAAGGTCTGATTGTGTGCGCTCTCAATGAGGGTAGAGACCAAGGAAGTAGGATAAGGATATTGAGGATCAATCTCGCGCACAATTTCTGCAATTCGCCCGCAGAGCCGTTTGTAACTTTGAAAATAGCCATCTCTGTTGTCGGCATCTACTTCCTTGCTCAGATAGGCCTTGGGTGACTCCCCTACCACAATCCGGTGGAGGGCTGCTGCATCTAACGGCACGAGGGGGTCCTGCTCACTGTGAGGCTGAGAAATCACGCGAATGGCAATGCGGAGCCGCTGCTCAGCGGAGGCAACATTGTTGGTGCTAAAAACCAATTGGTACTCCAGCCAATTCCAGTACCACGAGACGAGATAGACCAACAACTTGTGCTTGTTTTCAAAATATCGGTACACAGATGCTTCAGTAGAATCGATGGCCTCTGCTATTTTTTTAAAGGTAAGCTGCTCGAATCCTACTTGGTCGATCATGCGAATGGCAGTCTCCACAATGCTCCGCCCGAGCTTGGAGCTATCGGGGTCTTTAAGAAAAATTCGCTCGTTGATTCTGATCTGGATCACCAGACTAATATTTTGGCGGGTTGTACTCCTACTAGTAAGAGCAAATCTACTGCATTTGAATGAATTTCTCTTTTGCTGGGATGAAAATCAATGTTGGATTGGGTAGGGTGGAGGGACAAAGGCATCTCCGACAAAGGATAGGAAAAGAATTTAGCCGAAGCGCTCGGGAATCATCTCAGCTCTTCCAGCAATCGGCCGCTGAGGCGAAGGAGCTCAACTTCCCTAATTTTGGCTTCGAGTTGCGCTTCAAGAAAACGCGATTTGGCGTTGAAAGCATTGAGTTGGATCAATCGAAAATCCACGTTGGTGAGCGTTCCGAGTTCATATTGTTGCTGGGCGATCTTCAACGCCTCGGAAGCAGCGGTGATGCTTTCTTGTTCTAAGTTGAGCAGTGTCACCCAATTTTGCCAGCGCAGATAAGCTACCCGAATGGATTCCTCCACCTCCTGACTCAGGGCCTTGGTTGACAATTTTTCTGTTTGGAGAGCGATGATGGAATTCTGAGCGGCGATGCGGTCCTGATATCCAGAGAAGAGGTTGAATCTCACACGCACCCCGGCCTCTGGACCCAGGGTCCGGCTGGATTGTAGAAACCCTACCTGATTTTCCTGGCGATTAAAAGCGTAGTTACCATACAGCTCCACCTGGGGCAAGAGCGCAGCCTTGCTGATTTGGGTCTGGGTGAGTGCCACCAGCTCCGAAAACTGTCGCTGATCGAGGGCTGCATTGTTGACCAACGCACTCTCCATGAGGGAAGGGAGATGAAAGGAGGATGACAACACGATGCTATCCGTGGGTATAATCGGGGCAGTGAGGTCCCGATTGATGAGCCGATTGATGGAGATAGCCACTACTTGTAGCTGAACTTGTTGTTGCAAGACAAGCGAGCTATCGGTATTGCGATCCACGCGAGCCTGCTGCACGTCGAGCAACGTGGAAGCCCCCACCTCCAAGGCTTTTTCTTCGAATAACAAGCGCGCTTTCGATACCTCAAGGGACTCGCGATACGTAGCCAAGAGCTGAGATTGCTGCTTGAGTAGATAATAAGCCGTAGCTAAATCAGCGACTGTTTGCTCCATAAAAAATCGCAGATCGGCCTTGCTCAAGGCAGAAAGGTATTCAAACTGATCTTTTCGGGCAAACATAGCCAAGCCATCAAACACGATCCAGCTCGCATCAAGGGAGAGGGAGGTTGCACTGCTCCGCGCATTGGCGGCCTCCTGCGAGTCTCCATTGAAAAATTGCTGCCGGGAATTGCGGACAGAAACCCTTTGTTCTGCCAGAAAATCTATCGTAGGAAGCATCCCAGCGTTGCCGATGGTATTGCTGTTTTCTGCCGCCCGGGTGAAATTTTGGTAGATCTGAATCTGGTAGTTTTCCTGCAATGCCTGCGCGACCAGCTCCGACAAGCTGAGGGACAACTGGGCAGAAGCAGTGGGGAAGAAACACCCGAAAGAGATCAAGAGCACCAGGAAGGAGCGCCGAAATGGGAATTCAAAAAATCTGTTATGCATATACTTGGGCTTCTTCTAGGAGCATCACTTTCTCCTTTTTGCTAGTGATGACGGTGTAGAGGACGGGGATAACATAGAGGGTGAGCACCAGCGAAAACACCAATCCTCCAATGATGGCCACGCCCATCGGGATACGACTAGTAGAAGCGCCGCCGAGTGCGAGCGCAATTGGCAAGGCTCCCAGAATGGTGGCCATGCTCGTCATCAAAATGGGGCGAAATCGCTGCGCTGCGGCATCAATGGCAGCTTCGTGAATGCTGAGTCCTTGCTCACGTCGCTGATTGGCAAATTCCACGATCAAGATGCCGTTTTTGGTCACAATGCCCACGAGCACAATCATGCCGATTTCGCTAAAAATATTGAGGGTGTGTCCAAACATCCACAAGGCGAGCACAGCTCCCCCGATGGCCAATGGCACGGTGATCATGATGGTGAAGGGGTCACGAAAGCTTTCAAACTGAGCCGAAAGGGCCAGATACACGAGTACGAGAGCGAGCAAAAAGGCAAAAACCAAGCTACCGGAGCTTTCTTCGAATTCTTTGGAAGTTCCTGCGAGGCTGGTCGAGTAGCTCTCGTCGAGCAGGTCATCGGCAATGCGCCGCATTTCTTCAATGCCTTCGCCAATGGTGACGCCGCTTTGGGGAGAACCCGAGAAGGTGGCCGAAGCAAATCTATTGTAGCGATAGAGCTGGGGTGGGCTGCTTTCAAGGCTCATCGTCACGAGGTTATCGAGCTGCACCAGCTCGCCCGAAGCATTGCGTAGCGTGACGTTGGTGAGGTCGGAAGGCTCATCGCGGGCGCTGCGAGCGGCTTCTCCAATCACAAAGTATTGCTTCCCATCTTTGATGAAATACCCGAAGCGCTGGCCACTGTAGAGCAACTGGAGGGTTTGGGCGATATCATCTACCTGCACCCCCATTTCCCGGGCTTTATTCCGGTCGATCTCCACCTTGAGCTCTGGTTTATTAAACTTCAAATCCAGATCTACCGCATCAAACACCGGGCTTTCACTCAACCTGGCCAAAAATTCGGGAACGATCGGCTTCAGTTCTTCAATGGTGGCCGCCTGCACAACAAATTGCACAGGCAGTCCGCTCAGTCCACCTCCCCCCACTTCGATGGTCTGCTCTTGAGACACGAAGGTGCGGGCAAAGCTAAACTTTCGCATCTGGGCATTCAGTTCTCCGGCCAACTGCATTTGGCTCTTTTCCCGCTCAGCGGATGGCACAAGGGTGAGGCGCACAAACCCACTGTTCACGCTGTTAGATGAACCAAAGCCTGGCGAAGTTACCGAGAGAAGCGACTGCTTTTCAGGGAGGGTATCTGTCAGCGCCACAATTTGCTCAATGTATTCATCAATCATTTCAAAGGAGGTACCCTCTGGTGCTGTAGAGAAAATTCGTAGTCGGCCCTTGTCCTCCAACGGGGCTAATTCTGACTGGAGCTGGCTCCCAATCCCCAGCACCATGCCCAGAGACACCGCGATGATCGCAAAAGAGATCCACTTGTATCTCATGAACCCATAAAGAGAGCGCTCATATCCGGCGCCCAGGTTCTTTAGCCATTTTCCGATGCGATTTCCGATCCTGCTTCGAGGTGGTTCTTTTTTTAGAATGCGAGAACTCATCATGGGGGTGAGGCTCAAGCTCACAAAGGAAGATATCACCACGCTGCCTACCACGACCACTCCAAATTCACGAAACAGCCTCCCCGTGACTCCCTCCAGAAAGATCACCGGAAGAAACACGGCCACCAGCGTGATGGTGGTGGAAATGACCGCAAAGAAAATTTCGCGTGACCCGGAAAATGCTGCCTGAACCCGATCCTGCCCGCGCTCTACTTTGGCATAGATATTCTCCATCACCACAATGGCATCATCCACCACCAATCCTGTAGCGAGCACAATGCCCAGCAGGGTGAGGATGTTGATAGAAAAATCGGCCATGTACATCACAAAGAAAGATCCGATCAAGGAAATGGGAATCGCCAAAACAGGAATGAGGGTGGTACGCCAGTTTCTCAAGAAAAAGAAAATGACCAGCACCACGAGGGCGAAGGAAATAAACACGGTTTCCTGCACTTCTTCGATGGCCTTGCGAATGCTGTCTGTGGCATCGAGCGCCACACCCAGCTTGATATCAGCAGGTAGATCTCGTTGGATGATGGCAACACGGCGCTTGATTTCATCCACGATCTCAATGTAATTGGAGCCGGGCTGCGGCTGAATTGCGATACCAATCATGGGGATTCCTCCGTTGCCGCGGAGGAGGGTGCGCTCGTTTTCGGGAGACAAACGCGCATTGCCGACATCCTTGAGCCGAACCAGTGTGCCTTCCCGCTCGGCGATCAACATATTATTGAATTCCTCCTCCGTAGAAAGTCTGCCAAAGGTGCGAATGGTGAGCTCGGTGCGGTAGCCCTCAATGCGGCCTGCCGGTAGTTCTACATTTTGAGAAACCAAGGCATCGCGCACATCTAGCGGCGTGAGGTTAAATGCCGCGAGACGATCGGGGTCCAGTTCGAGGCGCATGGCAAATTTTTTCTCGCCCCAGATCCGGATGCTACTCACGCCGTCCACGTTTTGGAGACGCTCCTTGAAGAGGTTAAGGCCGATGTCGGAAAGTTCGAGGAGGCTGCGTTTTTCACTCTGCACAGTGAGCGAAAAAATCGTTTGGGCATCGGCATCGCTTTTTTGTACGATGGGCGGATCTGCGTCGGGAGGGAGGTTTCTCACCGCTTGTGACACCTTGTCGCGTATGTCGTTAGCGGCATTGTCCATGTCGGTGCCCAAATCAAATTCCACCTTGATGGTGCTGCGCCCGTCGGCACTGATTGAGCTCATGGTCTTGATTCCGCTCACGCTATTGATTTGCTCTTCCAGCGGCTCGGTGATCTGCGATTCCATGATATCAGCGCTGGACCCAGTGTAGTTGGTCGTGACGGTCACGATCGGCGGATCCACACTTGGGTATTCTCGCACGCCGAGATAATTAAACCCAATCACGCCAAAAAGGACGATCACGATGGCGAACACCATCGCCAACACCGGGCGTTGTATGCTGAGCGAGGAAATATTCATAGCACTAATTGTCCAGAGATTCGATGACGATTTCTTTTCCGGGTTGAACAGCTACTCCTACTTTGGCCTGTAGCAGGCCCGAAACCATGACAGTATCGCCAGTCGAGAGTCCTTCCTGAATCTCTAGGAGGCGAGATAGCCTGATTCCAGTTTTCACGGACACTTGTTCAATTTTTCCATCCCGAATCCGATAGACTGTTTGGCCATTGAGTTGGGGCACCACCGCGTCGGTCGGTACCAACAAAGCCTCAGAAATGCTGTCAAGCGACAGGGTGATTTGGGCGAATGCACCTGCCATGAGCCGCCCTTTGGCATTGGGGACCAAGGCCCTCACGCGCAGGGCGCGGGTAGATTCTGTGATGGCTGGCTCAGTGGCATACACCTCCCCTTCCAGGACAGAGTCACTTCCTGTGATCGTGAAACTCAGCACTTGTCCCTTTTCGACTTGTGAGGCATACTGTTCTGGCACGCTGAACTCAAGCTTTAGCGGGTCCACCTGCACGAGTCGGGTCACAGGCGAGCCCGCAGCGAGATAAGCACCAGGACTCGCAGTTCTGAGACCCACTATTCCCGAAAAAGGAGCGCGGATGGCCGAATAATCGATCATCACATCCAGTTCTTGCTTATCGGCATCCAGTGAAGACATGAGCAGAGAGGCGTCATCGACTTCGGCTTGACTGATTCCTTTGATTGCGAGGAGTTGCTGCTTTCTGGCAAGGTCCTTTTCCGCCACGGCCTGCTGTGCGTCGAGTTTTTGGCGTTGGGCGAGCCACTGGCGGTCGTCAAGCTTGACCAAAAGTTGCCCTTTTGACACCCGCTGGCCTTCTTTGAAATAGATTTGCTTCACCAATCCGGAAGTCTGAGCACTTAGCATTGCGGATTCTCCGGGCAGGAGGGTTCCGGTGACGCTGATATTATTGGCCACTGACCTAGGCGATACCACCACGAAATCAGCCAAAAGGGCTGGTGGCGTAGCAGATCTATTACTCACAGATGCTGACTTCCCCGCGCAGCCAATTAGAATGGTCCCAAGGATCGGGAGCAGTACGAGCAAGTGAAACCTCATCATCGGTTGTAATATGGAGATAAGCGGCCTTCGAATTGCCTGCCAGAGGTAAGCGAGAACTTGAAAAAAACCAGCCCCAACGTTGGCAAGCACAAGGCCCAAGGCTTGGTTCCTTGGTGCGTTTACTATATTGCCGAATTCGTTGGAACCAATAGAAGGTAAATGTGTTGGCATGCAGGGGCGATGATCTTAGATATTTTGAGAGCTGCAAAAGCAGATCGCTTGCATAGCAATGGAAAAAGTTGACGTTGGCAATACACGCTCATGGGGACCGCTTTGGTCATGACTTAAGGGTAAGAAAGCATGGCGAATGAATTGTCCAACACAGAAACGATTCGAGGACTAAGGTCTGCGTTTGCGCTTACATTGGCTTTGAGCAAATTTGACAAAGGCTTTTGACCATTTATCCAATGGGTTGCGGTACGCATAACTCCCCAAACTGTTAGGGCAAGGGCAAATTTACCCCTATGTTTCTCAAGGCAAA